>CAVKCU010000008.1:0-20469 GCA_963654645.1 Clostridiales bacterium
GCAAGGTGATCGAAAATGGTATCCAAGCCCTCTTCCAGCGCATCCAGTTCGTGGTTCACTGCAATGCGCAGTGCCTGAAAGGTGCGGCGGGAGGGGTTCTTGTTCTTGCGGCGCTCTGCCGGGGGCATGGCGCTTGCTACAATATCTGCCAGCTGCAGGGTGGTCAGGATGGGAGCGGCTTCCCGCGCCTCCACGATCTTTCCCGCGATCTGCCATGCGTAGGGCTCCTCGCCGTAGTCCCGCAGGATGCGGGCCAGTTCCTCGCGGCTTTCGGTGTTCACAAGGTCTGCGGCGGTCTCGCCCTGCTGGCTCATGCGCATATCCAGCGGTGCGTCTGCCCGGTAGGAAAAGCCCCGGGCTGCATCGTCCAGCTGGTGGCTGGAAACGCCAAGATCCAGCAGTGCGCCGTTGATCTTTTCAATGCCCAGCTGCTCCAGCGCCTGTCCCGCATAGCGGAAATTGATCTGCACCACGGTGGCAGGCAGCCCGGTCAGACGCGCCCGCGCAGTCTGCACCGCGTCCGGGTCCTGATCCAGCGAAATGAGTCTGCCGCCCTTTGCGGCGTCCAGCCGCAAAGCGATCTGGCGGGAATGTCCCGCGCCGCCGGCGGTGCCGTCCAGATAGGTGCCCGCCGGGTCGATGGCAAGCCCTGTCAGGCACTCGTTCAGCAAAACGGGGATATGCTCAAACGAGGCCGGGTCAAAGGGCTGCTGTTCTTCAAAGGCCATTGGCACGGCCTCCTTTCTCGGTTTTAGTTTTTTTGCATCAGAGGTGCAGCTTGCGCAGCTGCTCGGCACGCTGGTCGTTGGTCACGGCGGCGCGGCGGGCGTTCCAGACTTCGGTAGCCCAGATCTCGGCGTGGTTGCGGTTGCCGATGATGGTCACATCCTTTTCCAGCCCGGCGTAGGCACGCAGCTCTGCAGGCAGCAGGATGCGTCCCTGCTTGTCCGGCGCCACCTCGCAGGCGGTGCTGAACAGATCGCCGGAGATCGCCCAGCTGTCCATCAGCTCATCGCTTTCCAGCTTGTCCGCCAGTCGCTGGACTTCCTCCATGGGCAGTGCGAACAGGCAGCTGTCCACCCATTCCAGCACCACAAAGCTCTCGCCCATGGCGTCGCGGAATTTTGCGGGGAAGTTCAGCCGCCCCTTGGCATCGATGGTGTAATCATAACGACCAAAAAACACGCGCTGCTCCCCCTTTCAGGGGCGTTTTCAGGGCGTGTGTCCTACTTTTACCCACTTTGCCCCACTGATACATCTTTATTGTAGCAAATCAAGTGCGTGAATGCAAGGGTTTTCGGGCGGCTTTTTGCTGCAAAAATCCACAAAAAAAGTCCCTGTGAGCCGTCATTTTTGCTCGCAGGGACTTTGTTTTCCGCAATCTGTGGAATTTGTGTGGAAAGTTGACCGTTATCAGCCGTTTTTCTTGGCGTTCTGGCGCAGGCTGGTGCGGATGTTTTTGACCTGTGCGGCGTTTTCCACCATGGTGTCCTCGGTGGTGCGCAGCATATTCTCGCAGTAGTCGGTCACGGTCTGGCGCAGGGTGCGTGCCTCGGTCTGGGCAGCGGTGGTGATCTCAGAAGCGCGCTGCTGGGCGGCCTTAACGATCTCGGCGTCGCTGACCAGAATGCGGGCGCGCTCCTCGGCCTTTTTCACAATGGCCTGTGCCTGTGCGTTGGCGCTATCCACGATCTGTGCCCGGTCGTTCACGATCTGCTGCGCCTGCCGCAACTCGCCGGGCAGCGCTGCCCGCACCTCGTCCAGATAATCCCGGATCTGCTCCACATCCACGATGCGCTTGCCGCCGGAAAGGGGCACATTTGCGCTCTCTTCCAGTGCATCCTCAATGGTATCCAAAAGCTCGTTCACGTTCATAAGGCTTCTCCCTCCTGCTCAGCGGCGGGCTGCATGGGCTTTGTGTACTTCCACAGCAGCACCTTGCCGTATTTATACTGTTTCTGCAGGGTCAGACTGCCCGCCTGCGCGGGCAGCACGATGCCTGTTTCGCTCTCGCACAGCACGATGCCGCCGGGGGCAACGCACTTTTCCACGGCGGGCAGGATCTTTTCCAGCGTGCCGCCGCGGAAGGGCGGGTCCAGCAGCACCAGATCGAACTGCTCCCGGCATGCCGACAAAAACCGCGCAGCCTCGCCGATATTCACCCGGCTGCGGTCAAACACGCCGCAGGCCTTGCAGTTGCGCATCACGATGCTTACGGCCTCCCGGTTCTCGTCCAGAAAGACGCACCGGGCCGCACCCCGGCTGAGCGCCTCGATGCCCAGCTGCCCGCTGCCGGCATACAGATCCAGCACCCGTGCCCCGGGCAGGTCGAACTGTACGATGCTGAACATCGCCTCCTTCACCTGCGAGAGGGTGGGGCGGGTCACATCGGTGCCGGGCAGTGCTTCCAGCCTGCGGCCCCGGGCTTCTCCTGCAATCACGCGCATGATGTTACCTCCTTGCCGTAGCTGCCGCCCCCGCGGCAGCCGGTCATAACTCTTTCGTATCCTTTATTATCTCCCAACTGCATAGCATTGTCAAGAGCCCGCATTGCACTGCGGGTGGCTTTGTGCTACAATCATAGCAGCAATCTTGCGCATTTTACGGCGCATTTCAGCAAAGGAGAGTATACAGCATGAAAGTTCTGCTCATCAACGGCAGCCCCCACGAGAAGGGCTGCACCTATACCGCCCTTTCCATCATCGCCGGGGAGCTGAAGGCTCAGGGCATTGAAACCGAGATCCTGCACGTCGGCGGTCAGCCCGTGGGCGGCTGCATCGGCTGCGGCGGCTGCCGCAGCGGCAATGGTTGCGTGTTCGGCGGCGTGGTCAATGAGGCTATCGAGAAGGCCAAGACCGCCGACGCCTTTGTGTTCGGCAGCCCGGTGCACTACGCCTCCGCCGCGGGCAACATGGCAAGCTTTATGGACCGTCTGGCCTACGCGGGCGGCAAGTATCTGGCCTACAAGCCCGCCGCCGTCTGCTGCTCTGCCCGCCGCGCCGGCACCACCTCCACCCTTGACCAGCTGGTCAAGTACCCCCAGTTCTTCCAGATGCCGCTGGTCAACGGCTCTTACTGGGCAATGGTGCACGGCTCCAACCCCGAGCAGGTGCTGCAGGACGCCGAGGGCTGCGCCGTGATGCAGGAGCTGGGACGCAACATGGCATGGCTGCTGCGCTGCATCGAGGCCGGTAAGGCTGCCGGTATCGACCACCCGCAGAACCCTCCCCGCCCCATGACCAACTTTATCCGCTGAGATAAAAAATTTGTTATGCGCTCCGCGTTGCTCTGCGCATATTCAACGGAAAAATTATTTTAAATTTATGGATCAGGAAACTCTGCGGAGTTTCCCGATCCATTTTTCATATATATCCCTTCTCGTGAAAATGCGTTTGGAGCGCTCCGCAGAGCGCGACAAACGCGAAATAATAAATAATCGTTCCGCTATTCATGCCCAGAGCAACGCGGAGGGCATTCTAAATCGTTTTGCCTGCAAAGCGCCAGTTTTCTCCTTGATGCACAATTTCACTCTGCATTTATTGGGCAACCAGCCATCGGCGGCTTTTGTGCACCACAAAATTTCTGCTGATCCGGCACAAAAGGGGCGCGAATGCTTTTTTCGTTCATAACTTTGTGATACCATACCTCTATAAGCTTATCACTCAAACGGAGATCCTGCTATGGAACACTACGATTGGAACGAGGGCTGGCTGTTCGCCCCCACATTCGACCCGGCGCTGGTGCGCCCGGAGTGCCCGGAGCTTTCCCTTACCCCGGTGCGGCTGCCGCACACGGTCAAACCCCTGCCCTATAACTACTGCAATGAAAACGACTACCAGCGCCTGTGCGGCTACCGGCGGGAGTTTTTTGCACCCAGGGAGTGGCTGGGCCGCACCGTGCTGCTTACCTTCGGGGCGGTAGCGCACGATGCCACTGTGTTCTGCAACGGGCGGCGGGTGTTCCACCATGGCTGCGGCTACACCGCCTTTACGGTGGACCTGACCGGTGCGCTGCGTCTGGGGCAGAAGAACGTGGTGGCTGTGCGCTGCGACAGCCGGGAGGATCTGAACATCCCGCCCTTCGGCGGGCAGCTGGACGCGCTGACCTACGGCGGCATCTACCGCGCCGTCAGTCTGGATATCAAGGAGCCCGCCTACCTGCGGGACGTGTTCATCGAAGCAAAGGCGGAGGGCGATTTCCGCATCTACACCGCCACCGTGGGCGAGACGGTCGGCTGCACCCTGCAGGCCGAGATCCGCAGCCCCGCCGGGAGCCGGGCGGTGTACAGCGGCGAGCTTTCGCTGCCCATCACCGGCACGCTGAATAACGTGCACCCGTGGAGCTTGGAGCACCCCACCCTGTACACCCTGACCGTGCGGCTCATCCGCCCCGGCACCGGCGGTCTGCCCGACCGGGTGCTGGACGAAAAGACCGTGCGGTTCGGCTTCCGCACCGTGCAGTTCGTAGCGGGCGGGCTGTACCTGAACGGGCAGCGGGTAGAGCTGCGCGGCCTTGACCGGCACCAGAGTTACCCCTATCAGGGCTACGCCATGCCGGACAGCATCCAGCGGCTGGACGCCCAGCTGCTGAAAAAGGAGCTGGGCTGCAACGCCGTGCGCACCTGCTATGCGCCCCCCAGCCCGGCATTTCTGGATGCCTGCGATGAATTGGGTCTGCTGGTGTTCCCCGAAATGCCCGGCTGGCAGCACATCGGTGACGAGGTCTGGCAGGCGCAGGCGCTGCAGAACTGCCGGGAGATGGTGTGCCAGTACCGCAGCCATCCCAGCGTGTTTTTGTGGGGTGCCCGCATCAGCGGCAGCCCCGACAACGAAGCCTTTTACAAGCGCACCAACGAAGCAATCCACCGGCTGGACCCCACCCGCCCCACGGCGGGCAGCCGCAGCACCCGCAAAAGCCAGCTGCTGGAGGACGTTTACGCCTACAACGATTATTCCTACGCCGGGCGCGGCGCGGGCTGCGAGAACCGCGCCGCCGTGACCCCCGACACCCGCAAGGGCTACCTCATCAGCGAGTTCGGCGGGCAGAACTTCCCCGCCAAGCCCTTTGACGATGAGCCCCACCGTCTGGTGCAGGCGCTGCACCACGCCGCCGTGCTGAACGACAGCATCGCACAGCCGGGTGTGGCAGGCAGCTTTGGCTGGTGCATGACCGACTACAACACCCACCGGGAGTTCGGCAGCGGCGACCGCATCTGCTACCACGGCGTGATGGATCTGTTCCGCAACCCGAAGCTTTCCGCCGCCGTCTACGCCAGCCAGAAAACGCCCCGCGCCCCCTCCGACATCGTGCTGGAGGTCTCCTCTGCCATGACGCTGGGCGACCTGCCCGGCGGCGCAGCAGCTGCCTGCTGGGTGTTCACCAACGCCGAGAGCGTGCGGCTGTACCGCGGCAACGACTTTGTAGCCGAGTTTACCCCCGACCGCCGTGGACGCTTTGCCGCCCTGCCCCACCCGCCCATCGAGATCAACGATTTTGTGGGTTCCCTGCTGGAAAAGTACGAGGGCATGGATCACGCCACCGCCGTGCAGACCGCCGCCATCCTTAACGAGCTGCGGCGGGACGCCATGGTGCTTTCGCCCCTGTCCAAGGCGCGGATGCTCTCGCTGCGGCTAAGCTGGAACGAGCTGCTGCGGATGTACTACAAGTACATCGGTGTGCTGGGCAGTTCCGCGCCGGTGTACCGGTTCGAGGCGGTATGGCATGGTCGCGCCGTGCGCACCGTGGTGCGGGAGCCGGTGCAGAGCGTCCGGCTGGAGTGCACCGTGCACAACCCCCTGCTGACCGACGGTCCCACATGGGACTGCGCCGCTGTCAGCCTGCGCGCTATCGACCAGAATGGCAACCTGCTGCCCTACTGCGGCGAGGCCGTCTGCCTGTCCGTGGAGGGGCCGCTGAAAATTTTAGGTCCCAGCGTAGTGCCCCTGCGGGGCGGCATGGCGGGCACCTATCTTGCCACCACCGGCGAGGCGGGACGCGCCGTGCTGCACTGCCGCATGGAGGGCGCACTGGACACCGAAGCGGTGCTCACCGTGCGCAGCCGGGAGGAGCAGAGCGGTTAATTGCCGTCCTTTCATGATAGATTTGCAGTCTGTTCAAAATTTTATCATGGTTGGCTGATATCCTAGAAGTACAAAGTATTCCGCAGGGTGGCGCTGCTGCCCTGCGTTTCCGTGTGTAAAGCCCCAGAGAAGAGGATGCGAAAACCTATGAGAGAAAAATTCCGTCAATTCATGATCGGGCGCTACGGCACCGATGGTCTGAACCAGTTTTTGAGCATGAGTTCCATCGTGATGCTGCTGGTGTCGCTGCTCACCCGCGTTTCCCTGTTCACATGGCTGGGCGCGGCACTGCTGATTTTGTGCTACTACCGCAGCCTGAGCCGCAACATCTCCAAGCGCACCGAGGAGAATTACCGCTTTTACAGCCTGAAGGACCGGTTCAATAATAAGCTCCGCAGCCTGAAGGAGCAGTGGGCCAACCGCAAGCTGTACCACTACTACCGCTGCCCCCAGTGCCGCCAAAAGCTGCGCGTGCCCCGGGGACGCGGGCGCATCCAGATCTCCTGCCCGCGCTGCGGCACCCAGTTCATCAAAAAGAGCTGAGCCGCCATGTTCGGATATGTGATCCCGGATCGTGCCGCCCTCAGCCCCGAGGCGCAGAGCCGCTACCGCTCGGCTTACTGCGGGCTGTGCCGCCGCATCGACGCTCTGCACGGGCTGCGGGGACGGTTCAGCCTGAGCTATGACCTGACCTTTTTGAACATTCTGCTGTGCAGCCTGTACGAGGGCGAGACGCCCGCAGACAGCGGCATCAGCCGCTGCCCCATCCATCCGGTGCGCGGTGTGCTTTGGCGCAGCGCCGACCCCACCGACTACTGCGCCGACCTGAGCGTGGCGCTGCACTACTATAATGCGCAGGACAAGTGGCAGGACGACCATAATCTGCTGGCGCTGGGGTACAGCGCCCTGCTGGACAACAGCACCGCCGAAGCTGCCCTGCGCTGGCCGCGCCAGTGCAATGCCATCCGTGCCTGTCTTGCCAAGCTTGCCGAGTACGAGGCCGCCGGCAGTACCGATTTAGACGCCGTGTCCGGCTGCTTCGGCACCCTGATGGCGGAGCTGTTCGACTACCGACAGGACCGCTGGGCACCGGAGCTGCGCAGCATCGGCTTCCATCTGGGCAAGTTCATCTACCTGCTGGACGCCTATGACGACCTGCCCCGCGATAAGCGCCGGGGCGCATACAACCCCTTGCGGGAGCTGAGCACCCACCCGGACTACGAGGAAGAGATGCTGGACATCTTTGAGCTGCTGCTGGCACGCTGTGCGCAGAACTTTGAGCGTCTGCCCTGCGTGGAGGATGCAGACCTGCTGCGCAACATCCTGTATTCCGGCGTGTGGCTGAAATACAACTGCAAAAACGCAAAACGCACCGGAAAATCCGATGCGTCTTGATTTTGTGCCGATATTTCGGTAAAATAAAACGGATGCGGTGCAGCAGTGCTGTACCGTCAGTATAATGAGTGAGGAAGTATACCGAGCATGAGAGATCCCTATGAGGTGCTGGGCGTTCAGCGCGGCGCAAGCGACGACGAGATCAAAAAAGCATACCGCGCCAAGTGCAAGCGCTGGCACCCGGATTTGAACCCCAACGACCCCACGGCGGAGGAGCACTTCAAGGAGGTGCAGGCCGCCTACGATGCCATTACCAAGGGCGATACCGGTCCCCAGATGGGCGGCAACCCCTACGGCGGTTATCAGCAGCAAAGCTACAACCGGCAGAGCTATGGGCAGCAGGGCTACGGTCAGCAGAACTACGGCTACACCGGCTTTGACGGGTTTGAGGGCTTCGACCCCTTTGGCTTCGGTTTCGGCTTTGGCGGCTACCAGCAGGCCGGGCCCAGTGCCTCCGGCACCGACACCCCGGAGATGCAGGCCGCCCGCAATTTTGTAGCCAGCGGTCGCTACGCCGAGGCGCGCCGGGTGCTGGACGGCATGACCGGACGCAATGCGCGATGGTACTATCTCTCCTCGCTGGCAAATCAGGGTCTTGGCAAAAGCGTGGACGCTTTGCAGGACGCCCGCCGCGCCGTGCAGCTGGACCCGAACAACACCGAATACCAGATGCACCTGCGCCGGATGCAAAACCCCGGCCAGACCTACCGCACCCAGACCACCTACGCCCAGCCCGGCGGGTTTGGGCGCTGGTGCTGGAGCATGATCTTACTGAACCTGCTGTGCAACTGCTGCTGCGGCGGCTGGGGCTTCCGTGGGTTCAGGATGTGATGGGGAGCAGACGATTTGAATGCGCTCCGCGTTCGCTTTGCGCATAATTAGCGGAAAGAATATTTTTATTTGTAAATCGGGAAAATCTGCGGATTTTCCCGATTTACTTTTTCACGGGAGGGGTCGTGGAGTCAAACGGCATTTGCAGCGCCGCTTTCTGCGAAAGCGCGGCGCTGCGGATAGCGTCCTTGCCCTTTTTCATGGGGAAGAGCGCAACGGTTGACAGGCAGTTTTCCTCCACGACCCCTTCTGTGAAAATGGGATATCGGAACGCCCGCAGGCGTTCCGATATCCCGAAATTTAAAATAATTTTTCCGCTGAAAATGGCTAGAGCGCAACGACGACGACCGCCGCCAGCGGCGGAAACAGGGAGGAGTTGTTGGGGCAGCGGCCAGCAAGACGCGAGTGCCGCCCAAGGCACGATGCGGATGCTGGGTGCCGCAACCCGATAGCGGAAGCCATTCAAAATCGTCCACTTTACCCAAAAAAGGCTGCTGCACGCACGGTGCAGCAGCCTTTTTCTGTTTGCGGATGTAAGGGTTTGCTCTTACTTCTGGGGAGCTTCGAAAGCGATGGCGGTAGCACCGGCAGCGGCGTCCACGCTCTTCAGAGAGATGGGAGCCACCTCGTAGTGCAGGGTGTCAAAGCTCTGGGTATTGCCGTCCTCGGTGGTGAACTCCAGAACGTAGACAACGTCAGCCTGCTTGTCAGCCTCGACATCGCGGGTGATGACGACGCTCTCGCCGTCAGCCAGACCCTCGCCTGCCAGGTTCTCGCCCTTGTCCTCAGAGCCTGCATCGTACAGGTACAGCTCGGTCACCTTGCTGCCGGTGGTGTTGTACACGGTGTACTCGGCAGAAGTGGCCTCAGCCTCAGAGGAAGCAGCCTCGGAGGAAGCAGCCTCGGAAGAGGCAGCAGCAGAGGATGCGGTGGAGGATGCAGCGGTAGAGGCAGAGCCGCCGCAGGCGGTCATGCCGACAGCCAGTGCCAGAGCGGCAGCGGCAATAGCAACAGTCTTGAGCTTCATAGGGAAATCTCCTTTTTCTTCTTTTTTCTGGTTTCAGCCCCCGGCAGCATACCAACTGCATCGGTTGTCTGATGTCCTTCCATTATACGCACATTGACGAAAAAAGCAAGCTTTTTTCGTCAAAAATCCACGATGAAACAGGAATTGTTACCATTTTGACATGAATCTGGCACATTTTAGGAGATGTAAACTTGAATCATATCGTCGACATCCCGGCTGTTTTTTCCCTATGTGCCTGCGGGATAACGGCGCGGAAAATTTTATTTTCCCCTTGACAACGCCCCGCCGCCGCTGTACACTATGCATAGTGAACAGTGTTCATGTTGGGAGGTGAGCTTACGAATCCAATGGCAACGTCCAAAGCGGATATCCTGAAAACCAGCCGGGAGCTGATCCAGCAAAACGGCTGGGCAGCGGTCAACATCCGTGCGGTCGCCGCAGCCTGCGGGGTCTCTGTGGGCTGCATCTACAACTACTTCGGCTCCAAGACCGAGCTGGTAAGCGCGGCCGTGGAAAGCATCTGGAACGACATCTTCCGCCACCCGGAGGACGAAGCCGTATTTCAGGACACCCTGTCCTGCATCCGGTGGATGTACCGGCAGATGGAATACGGCTGCCAGCAGTATCCCGGCTTCTTCACCCACCATGCGCTGGGTTTTGTGCAGCAGGACACTGCCGATGGCAAGCAGCAGATGCGGCAGACATGGCAGCACATTCTGGACGCTTTGTGCAACGTGCTGCGCCACGATGCCAAAGTCCGTCCTGACGCCTTTACCGAGCAGTTCACCCCGGAGCAGTTTGCGGGCATCCTGTTCTCCCTGATGCTTTCTGCGGTGGTGCAGCAGAGCTTCGACCCCTCTGCGGTGCTGGAGATCGTGCGCAGAACCATTTATTAAGCAAAAAACATCCCACGCTCCTGTGGGAGTTTTTTAAGCCGCAATGTGAACATCGTTCAATTTGGTTTCTGCACCCCGCAGACCATACTACTGCAAGCCCTTTTCCCTACGATGCCCCCGGTACGGCTCTGCCGCGCCGGTTCGCTATAAAATCAAAAACAAAACCTGCGATCAAAAACAAATAAAGGAGATAAACGTATGAGAGCTATTATTGAGACCGTTTTCGACATCTTCTATCTGGTCACCGTACTCACGGTGGGCATCCGTATGATCCGCGGCAGCAAGGCTGGCACCCAGTTCCGCCTGTTCGGCTTGATGGCTGTTGTACTGGGCGCGGGCGACGCCTTCCATCTGGTGCCCCGCGCACTGGCGCTGTGCACCACCGGTCTGGAAAGCTACGCTGTGCCGCTGGGTCTGGGCAAGTGGATCACCTCTGTGACCATGACCGTGTTCTATGTGCTGCTGTACTACGTCTGGCGTAAGCGCTACCAGATCGAGGGACAGAAGAACCTGACCGCCGCGGTATACGCCCTGTCCGCTGTGCGCGTCGTGCTGTGCATGATGCCGCAGAACCAGTGGCTCACCAACCACACCCCGCTGGCGTGGGGCATCCTGCGCAATGTGCCCTTTGCCCTGCTGGGTCTGCTGATCATCGTGCTGTTCTACCGCAGCGCCAAGCAGAACAACGATAAGGCTTTCCGCTGGATGTGGCTGACCATCGTGCTGAGTTTCGGCTTCTATCTCCCCGTGGTGCTTTGGGCAGACGTCAACCCCATGATCGGTATGCTGATGATCCCCAAGACCTGCGCCTACGTCTGGACCGTGCTCATCGGCTACAACGCCATGAAGGCCGAAAACGGAAAGCAGAACTGAGTCTGCACCTCCCCCGCTGCTTAACACAAAGGGGCTGCATAAGACCCAGCAAAAGGACCGGAGCTGTATCAAGTCCTGAAAAGGCTTTACAGCTCCGGTCCTTTATTTTCTGCTATCTCATTCGCCGTCCGTCAGCTCTTTTACAAGCCGTGTCAGGGTGGCTACATAGGATTCGTTGGAGAACTTCTGCTCATACAGCCGGCGGCAGTCATCGTGCATGGCA
This sequence comes from Clostridiales bacterium, assembly GCA_963654645.1. Taxonomy (GTDB): domain Bacteria; phylum Bacillota; class Clostridia; order Oscillospirales; family Ruminococcaceae; genus Faecalibacterium. The sequence continues at coordinate 11,326 of CAVKCU010000008.1, forward strand.
GCCAGCGCCTCCGGGTGTTCGATCGCCCAAGCCAGCTTGTCAGCCAGCTGCTGCGGGTCGTCGTCCTTGTACAAAAAGCCGTCCACGCCCTCGGTCACAAGTCCCGCCGTGCCGGTGTGCTCCGATACGATGGAGGGCTTGCCGAAGATCAGACCTTCGGTGACAAAGGTAGGCATAGGGTCATCGCGGGAGGCACACACCACGCAGCTGCACTGCTCCATCAGGGATTTTACCTCCGGGCGCTCCAGCCGCTTGCGGTAGAAAACGGTCTGAGGGTAATCCCGCACCAGACTGTCCACGGCGTTGTACATTCCCTTGTCGGCGGCTTTGCCCACAAAGAGGAAGGCGGCTTTTTCCCGCACCGCAGAGGGCAGCAGCCGGATGGCGTTGCAGAAGATGTCCGGACCCTTGCGGGGCTCCAGCGAGCCGACCGTTACAAAGAGGGTGCGTCCCCCGGCAAAGCTGATGTCGTAAGGGGGGAATTGCTCGGCGGCGTAGTCCGGCAGACCGTAGATCAACTGCTCGATCTTAAAATCCGGTCTTACCGAATGCATGGCGGCGGTGGCATGGGAGCCTACGGCGCAGATGTGTACGTTTTTGCCCAGCTCCCGGGGGATCTTGTGGGTGATGAAGGGATAGCCCGCAAAGGCATCGTGCAGCCACCACAGCACCGGCACAAAGGAGCCGTTCAGGGTGCGCACCACAGGAGCTTCCACCACCGTGTTGGCAAGCACAAAGTCTGCGCTGGTAGCCAGCCCCCACAGGGCGCTGGAGGTAACGCAGTCCGGGCGGGTGACCACGGCGGCGCCGGCGTCCAGAAACAGCTGCAGCGGTCCCTCATCCGCAGGACCCAGCACTACTACCTCAAAGCCAAGGCTGCGCAGCACCGGCACGGCGCTTACCAGCACGATGGGCGCGCCGGTCATGGTCAGCTCGTGGCTTAAGATCAGCGCACGGCGTCCCTTGGCAGAAAATACGTCCTCGGCGCACAGCTCCCGGCGGAAGTGCAGCAGCGCCTGCGGGATGCAGCAGCTGTACTGCGCCATAGCATGGGACAGACGCAGCAGCTCGGTAACGCTGTCCCTGCCCCGGGCGGCGGCGCGCACCCTGTCCAGCAGCGCCCGGGACACCATGGCGCAGCTGCTGCCGGGCAGGTGCTGGGTGCTCAGGTACAGGGCGGTGGAGCCGTCAAACCCAAAGGATGCATCGCAGACGGCAAGGTCTGCGCCCTCCCGCAGGGCAGCGGCAAAATAGGTCAGGGCGGTGGGGATGCACTCCACATCCTCGCTCACCAGCAGCACCCCTGCCACATCAGGGGTCAGCTCGCCCTCCAGCGCAGTCACCAGACGGAACTTGCGGTGCAGCTGGTTTTGCAGCGCCGTTTCCAGCGCCTTATGGCGTCCCGGCGCGTAGACCAGAAGATAGGTGCTCTGGGTATCGGTATAGACCTGCGCAGACAATTGCCTGCGCTGCAGGGTACTGTAACTGGTGTACATTGATCCAACTCCTCCGGCAGAATATCAGGCGGGCTCAGCGACCGCGCAGCAGGGTCAGCAGTCTGCGCAGCGGAGCGGTCAGCCGCCAGCTGCTGCTGGCGCGCATCGTTTCCAACGAGACCTGATATTCGTGCTGAATGCCCTGCAAAGTCAGCAGCTGCTGGTTCAGCCGCATACATTCGGCACGGCTGGCCTGCAGTACCTCATCGGCCTCCTGCGCAGCAGCGGCGTTCTTCAGCTTCAGGTCGTTCAGCGCCCGCAGCAGGGATTTGCCGGGCTGCTCGTGCAGAAAACGTCCCAGCGGGTAGTAGTGGTAGTTTACCGCAAACTTCATGCCGGCGCCAAAGCCGGTGGTGCAATGCAGCGAAAGGTTGGGGTCTACATCCAGAAACAGCAGGCTGTCCTCCTGCAGCAGAAGACCGTTGACCGACTGAAAGCTGATGCGCTCGTCCGAAATGGCAAGGTCGGTGATGCAGCACGCCAGCTCGCCGGGGTCCAGCCGGACGGCGCGGGCGTCCTCCGGCAGAACAAAGGTGACCGACACCTCGTGGGTCAGCTCGTTGTAGGCGTCCTCGGCTGCAATAAGGCATTCCCGGGGCGAAAAGCCGCTGCCTGTGTCGTAGAACAGCTGCGGCAGTGTGAGGGTAAAGTTATCCGTCTCCGTACTGTGCTTGGCAAGCTCGGTCTGGCAGACCAGCAGCTGCTGCTCCAGCTCCAGACACCGCTGTGCCAGCTGGGAAACACCCTCGTCCGAGAGCTTGAGCTGCTGCTCCAGCTCTGCAACGCGGGCCTGCAGAGCAGCAGGGGTCACGGGGGTATCGTGGTTCATAACGAGGTCCTCCTCTTCCTTAACCTATAAGCCCGGCTGCGCCGCAGCCGGAACGTGCAAATGCTCAGTGCCGCGCAGTGTAGTGCACCTGCGGGGTGTGCCGCCGGGCTGGGAACAGCCGGATGATCAGATCCCGCCGCCGCCGCAGCAGGGCACAGACCAGCCAGATGGAGCCCAGAGAAAGGATATACTGCAGACTGATGCCCAAAACGGGGCGGTCTGCATATTTTGCCGCAAACAGATACCATGGAATAGCGGTAAGCTCCACGGTATGTATACAGAAAATGTACAGGGAGCGGCGGCCGATGGCCTCAAAAAAGCGCACCAGCGCGTTCCGGTGCCGGTTCAGGCGCAGAAACAGCCGGACGAACAGCAGCCCGGCAAGGCCGTCCAGCAGGATGCTGATGGGTCCCAGAGACCACTCCGCCATGGACACACAGTCGGTGCGGCGGGTAGCAAGGGCAGCCGCCGGGATCAGCAGCACAGCTGCCCACAGGATGCAGGACATCCGGCGGGACAAAGGCTGATCCAGCCAGTGCTGACGCTTGGCAAGGTAGCCAAGGTACAGGTACGGCGTGATCACCGCGCCCTGGATCAGGCAGAAGGGCAGCTCCCACGCCAGACTGGCACCCCAGCCCAGCAAAGCGCAGCCGCCCACCGCCCAGGGGATGTACTTCTCCGGGAAGATGTTCAGGATGACGTCCAGCAGGATCCAGCCCACCAGCAGCGCCAGCAGATACCACATGGGGCCGCAGGAAAAGAACTCCTGCCCGAAGTAGGTGGCAGTATGGGGCAGCCCCAGCAGAAAACCGCCTGCCACCTTGATGCTCTCGGTCAGCGAGCCGGGCAGATAGTGAAAGGTCTTATAATGAATGATAAAATGCAGCACCGTGGTAAAGACCGCAGTGTAGCAAAAGGGCTTGAGCAGGCTTTTGAGCTGCTGGTGGATACACTTGCCGATGGAGCGCTTGCGGAAGCCGTAGCCGCTGGCAATAAAAAAGGCTGCCATCAGCGCTTCGCGGTAGATAAAGCCGACAAAGGCAGTCAGCGAAAGCCCGCCCTCCAGCTGGATCGGATAGATCTCTGCAGTATGCCCCAGCACGATGGACAGCATCCCTGCGCCCTTGAGCATATCGAACATCCCGATGGAGCTGACCGTGCGGGGCTTGGTTGTTTCCATGAAAGATTCCTTCCCTGCGCCGGGCAAATACCCCTCGAGAAAAAGCCGGATACGGCGCAAATGATCAGTTTTTATACAGCATTGCCATGATATATGGCTAGTATAATGCTTTTTAGGGAGACTGTCAATTTTGTTTTGCAGTCCGCGCCATACCGAAACTGGTATTTTGCGCTAAAAATTGTAGCACACAAGCCGGCAGATTGCAACGAAAGGTAGAATTTGGACGACCCGCGCCAGGTTTTATGCAAGCAAAAGTTGTCAATGTGAGAAATTAAATATTGCAGAAGTATTGCATTGCGCTGGAAGATATTGTATACTGAGCACAGTGCGGCGCACCGCTGCCGCATGGAATATCGATATGGGAGGGAAATACAGTGATCAATGTATTGGACAACGTATATGATCTGGTCACCCTGAATATGGAACAGCGTTTTCCGGAGCGTGTGGCGCTCCGCTTTTATAATAAAGATACGGACGAGGTGACCGCCGTCCTTTATAAGGATTACGCGCGGGACATCCGCCGGGCGGTCAGCTACTTCCAGAGCACCATCCCGGATATCAAGGGCAAAAAGATCTGCCTGCTGAACAAGAACTGCTACGAATACGCCGTGAACACCTTCGGCATCATTCTGGCGGGCGGCGTGCTGGTGCTTTTGAACCAGCACAAGAGCTGGGACGAGCTGTCCTATGAGCTGGGGCTGGTGGAGCCCGCCGCCATCCTGACCGACGGCGACGACTACGGCACTGGGGAGCAGCTGCAGGCTGCCTACGGCAGCATCCTGCGTCCTATGGACGGCTTCCGCGCTTATGAGCCGGTTGCAGAGATGCCCCGCTGCATCGGTCACGATGACCTGATGATCCTGATGTTCACCTCCGGCACCACCGGACGCAGCAAGGGCGTGATGCTGAGCGAGCGCAACTTCTTCAGCGTGATGCGCGCCCATGTGCAGATCGGTGAGCACATGATGGAGTATAAACACGACCCGGATCTTGTGGTCAGCCAGTACACGGTGCTGCCCATGTTCCATCTGGGCGCGTTCATCTGCCTGTTCTCCTGGGCACACGCGGGCTGGGGGCTGAACATCAGCGGCGATATCCGCAACTTCTACAAGGAGATCCAGCGGATGCCCAGTCAGGTCATGGCGGTGGTGCCGGTGATCATGAACTCCCTGCACAAGGACGTGATGCGCGGACGCAAGGAGCGTCTGGGCGAATTGTGGGTGCCCATCTGCTCCTCTGCCATGTTTGACCCGCAGGTGATGCTGGATATGGCCGATAACGGGATGTTCGTAGTGCAGACCTACGGCGCTACCGAGACCTGCGGCGACGGCATCATCAACTACGCACAGGACGCAAAGCACATCGGTGCTGTGGGACAGGGCAACGACTATCTGGACTACAAGATCGAGCCGGACGGCGAGCTGTGCATCCGGGGCGACAGCATCATGCTGGGCTACTACAAGGATCCCGAGGCTACTGCTGCGGTCATTGACAAGGACGGCTGGTTCCACACCGGCGACCTTGCCCGGGTGGACGAGGACGGCTACTACTACATCACCGGGCGCAAGAAGAACCTGATCATTCTGGACAGCGGCGAAAACATCAGCCCTGAGGAGCTGGAAGGTCTTGTGGAAAAATGCCCCGCCGTGCAGGAATGCATCGTAAAAGAAATGGGCAAAAAGATCGGCACTGTGGTGTACTGCCCGCAGGGCGAGCAGCAGACCGTGCAGGATCATATCACCGAGGTGAACCGTACCCTGCCGATGTATAAGCGCATCGGCGTGGTGGAGTTCAGCGAAACGCCGCTGCCCCGCAATGCCACGGGCAAGCTGTTACGTTGAGTATAAAGTAAGTAAAGCAAAACAGGAGGGAAACTACAATGGAAAAATTCGTGAGCACGATGTACGATGCCATTACGCAGGGCATGGAAAAGGAATTTCCCGAGCGCGTGGCCTTCCGTTACTACACCGAGGAGACCGACACGGTGACCACCGTCCTTTTTAAGGAACTGGCACAGGATGTCCGCCGGACGGTCACCTATCTGCAGAGCACCATCCCGGACGTGAAGGGCAAAAAGGTCTGCCTGCTGAGCAAGAACAGCTACGAATATGTGGTAAATACCTTCGGCGCGATCATGGCAGGCTGCGTGCTGGTGCCGATGAACCAGCGCAAGAGCTGGGCAGAGATGTCCCACGAGCTGGAGCTGGTGGAGCCCGCCGCCATCCTGACCGACGGCGAGGACTACGGCAACAAGGAGCAGCTGGAGGCCGCCTACGGCAGCCTGCTGCGCCCCATGGACGGATTCCGCAGCTATGAGCCGGCAGCAGAGCTGCACCCCATCGGTCACGACGACCTGATGGTGCTGATGTTCACCTCCGGCACCACCGGTCTGAGCAAGGGCGTTATGATGAGCGAGCGCAACCTGTTCAGCGCAGGTCGTGTGCTGTGGGCCATCTCCGCACAGCTGAAGGACAAGATCAGCCAGAAGGAGCCCCTGCCCGGTCACTACATGGTGCTGCCCATGTTCCATCTGGGCGCCTTCATCGACCTGTTCTCCACCACCGTCATGGGCTGGCCGCTGAACCTGGGCAACGATATCCGCAACTTCTACCGCGATATCCAGAAGATGCCCAGTCAGGTCATGTCCGTGGTGCCGATGATCATGAATTCCCTGCACAAGGACGTGATGCGCGGTCGCCGCGACCGTCTGGGCGAATTGTGGGTACCCATCGGCTCCTCTGCCATGTTCGACCCGCAGGTGCTGCTGGATATGGTGCACAACGGGATGTTCGTCATCCAGTGCTACGGCGCTACCGAGACCTGCGCCGCCGGCATCATCAACTTTGCACAGGACGAAAAGCACATTGGCGCCGTGGGGCAGGGCAGCGAGCTTATGGAATACAAGATCGAGCCGGACGGCGAGCTGTGTATGCGCGGCGACTGCGTGATGATGGGCTATTATAAGGACCCGGAAGGCACCGCAGAGGTCATCGACAAGGACGGCTGGGTGCATACCGGCGACCTTGCCCGGGTGGACGAGGACGGCTACTATTACATCACCGGACGCAAGAAAAATCTGATCATTCTGGACAGCGGCGAGAACATCAGCCCCGAGGAGCTGGAGGGTATGTTGGAAAAATGTCCCGCCGTGCAGGAATGTATCGTAAAAGAGCTGGGCAAAAAGATAGGTGTTGTGGTATACTGTGAGAAGGAGCACCAGCAGACCGTGCGGGACTTTGTTACCCAGATGAACCGTACCGTCCCCCTGTACAAGCGCATCGGCGTGGTGGAGTTCAGCGAAACTCCGCTGCCCCGCACCGCCACGGGCAAGCTGGTGCGTAAGTAAAACGCAACAGAAAGGAAGCATAATACGATGGAACGTGCAGAAATTTTTTCTCAGATCACAGCTGTTCTGGAGGATGTCGCAGAGGTATCACCGGAGGACGTGACCGAAAGCAGTGTCCTGATGGATGACCTGGATCTTTCCTCTATGGAGATCCTGACCATTGTGGCAGATATCGAGGAGACCTTCGGTCTGCGCATTCCGGAAAAGGAGCTGCGCAACTTTGTCACCATGGGAGATCTGGTGGATTATCTGGTTGCAAACGCGGGGTAAAAACCAATGGAAACTCAACAGCGCTCGACGGAATATAACTTTCAGGGTGTCATGTATTTTTTCCGCCGGGAAAAGGTCCAGTGCCGGTACCAGTTCTCGCTGCAGGATGCGGTGGATGCCGCTCTTTTGCAGCGGGCACTGACAGCGGCCTTGGCAAGTGCGCCTTATTACACCCAGCGTCTGGTGCAGGAAAAGCGGGAGATGTGGCTGGAGCCCAACACCGAGCCCTGCCTTGTATACCCCGGCAGCACCATGCGCAATATCCCGGAGGAGACGAACGGCTACCTGTTCTGCGTCAGCTGCGAGGGGGATACCATCTACTTTGACTGGCATCACTTCCTGCTGGACGGTCACGGGGTATCGCCCCTGTTCACCAGCATTCTGGAGCAGTACTGCAACCTGCGTTACGGCACGACCTTTGCGGTGCAGCAGATCGTGTGCGACCCGCCCTACGATATGGAGGCCATGCTGGCAGAGTACCCGCCCGTGGAGGGCGGGAGCGACGTCATTCAGCGGGACGTGGTGCAGACCTATGAGGGTGCGCTGCGCCGCACCCGGGTGTGCCTGAGCAAGCAGAGCCTTGTGGAAAAAGCACTGGCAAACAATGCAAAGCCGGTAAGCGCCCTGATGGGGCTGCTGTGCATGGCTATGCGGGAGTATCTGGGCAAAGAGAATATCCAGTATTGCTACTCTGCCGATACCCGCGATGTTGCCGGCGTACCGAATGCGCTGTACAACTGTGTGTGCTCCTTCCAGCATACGGTGCAGCTGCAGGCGCAGACCCGCCTTGCGGATTTTGTATCTGACGTAGATGCAGACATCAAACAGGATCTGCAGCCGCAGTCCAAGCGCCGCCGTATGACCGAGCAGATGGGCTGGGTGTACAAGGTGAACCAGCAAAAAGCCCCCCTGCGCATCAAGCAGCGGATATTCCAGATGGGCGAGTACATCGGCGGCACCATTTCGGACTTCTGGCTCAGCTATCTGGGCAATCCGCTCATGCCCGCCACCCCGGAGCTTGCGCAGTACACCACGGATTTTGGTGTCTGGGTGCCGCCGGAGGGCGCATCCGTGGGCGTGGAAGCCGCCAGCCTGAACGGAAAGATCATCCTGTGCATTCACAACAAAGCACCCAACCCGGGTCTGGCTGATGTCCTCCGCAGGACCTTTGAAAGCGAAGGTGTCGCGGTGCTGGAAGCCGCCGATCTGGACTGAGAAGTACATAAAAAACAAAAGGGATCGCTGCGCATCATTTGGTGCAGCGATCCTTTTTTTCATGCCGCAGCCGGGTCTTTCCATTTTATCAAATCCCTCAAATTGCCCAACAAAATTCCACTTCCGTTCACAAAGGGCAGCGGGAGATGTGCTATACTGATTCCAGAATTTCCGGTCATGAAAGGAGTTTTGTTTCCATGAGCCAAGCCGCCGCGCAGCAGCCCTCCCGCAAAAAGACCGTGCTCTCTCTGCTGGTGCTACTGGCACTTACCTGCATCATCGTGTTTATTTTTAAGGATCACTGGGCGGAGATCACCACGGCGCTGGCGCAGCTGTCGGTGTGGCAGGTGCTGGCGGTGCTGGCGGTCGGCGTCAGCTACCCCCTGCTGGAAGGGTGCGTGGCGTGGGTCATCGTGCGTAGCCGTCTGCCGCAGTTCAAGCTGTGGCAGGGGTTAGACGTAGGCTGGTGCGGCACCTTTGGCAACGTGGTCACGCTGGGTGCCGGCGCTGTGCCGGTGCAGCTGTACTACCTGCACCGGGCAGGTCTGCCGCTGGGTCCCGGCGTGGGACTAATGACGCTGGAATACGTTTTCCACAAGAGCACGGTGCTTTTGTACGCCACCGTAATGCTGCTGTTGCAGCACCGCTGGCTTGCTGCCAACACCACCGGTGTCATGCGCTACCTGCCCATCGCATACGCTGTGGTAGCGGTAATTATCGTGGCGCTGGTGCTGCTGTGCGTCTCGCCGCTGGTGCAGAACCTCGCCCGCTGGCTGCTGGGCTTTCTGCCCAAGACCGAAAAGTGGCA
>CAVKCU010000009.1:0-19729 GCA_963654645.1 Clostridiales bacterium
AAGGCTCCTGCACGGTCATGGGGTCGCCGCCGTTCATGGCGGTGTTGATGATGGCATCGATATAGTTGACCAGGTTCTCGCACTCGCGCTTGGCCTCGTTGTATGCCACCATACCCTCGTTGCCCATGATCTGACCGTAAAGGCTGTTCACCTTCTCGTTCAGCTCAGCGATGCGGGCATCGTCGCGTTCGTTCTTGCCGATCTCGTTGTTTAGATCCATGCGGGCCAGATTGAACTCGCCGATCAGGTTCTGCAGCTCCTCATCCTTATCGTTTGCCTTGCGGGCCTGATCCAGAATGACATAGCGGGGGTCGGTCTGCAGTGCCATGGCGGCACGCTTGAAAAGATCAATGCAATCCATGATTGGGTTCTCCTTGTTGTTTTTATTCTTTCTGGGGCAGTTTGCCCCGGAATCACATTTTTATGCTTCCACTTCGCCCAGCAGCACGGTGGCGCGGGCACCGGTAAGATGTACGGTCGCGTAGCTGCCCAGCAGTGCCGGGTCGGCGGCAAACTCCACGGTCAGGTTATTGTCCAACCTGCCGGAAAGGGTGCCCTCGCTGCGACCGAAGCTCTCCACCAGCACCCGGACGGTCTGCCCTACCTGCGCCTTGACCAGCGCCATGGCGATCTCGTCCTGCGTAGCCAGCAGGCGGGTCATGCGGTCGGTCTTTTCCTTGCGGGGGGTGGGGTCCGGCATATCGGCAGCCTTGGTGCCGGTGCGCTTGGAGTAGATAAAGGTGAACAGCTGCATATAGCCCACCTTGCGCACCAGCTCCAGCGTTTTTACAAAGTCCTCCTCGGTTTCGCCGGGGAAGCCCACGATGATATCGCTGGAGAAGGTGATGCCGGGCACAGTCTTGCGGGCGTAGTCGATGAGTTCCAGATACTGCTCCACCGTGTAGTGGCGGTTCATCTGCTGCAAAAGCCGGTCGGAGCCGCACTGCACCGGCAGGTGCAGGTGCTTGCACAGCTTCGGCTGGGCGGCGATGGTATCAATGAGCTTATGGCTGGCGTCCTTGGGGTGGCTGGTCATAAAGCGGATATGATAATCGCCGGGCACGGTGCACAGCAGGTTGAGCAGGTCGGAGAAATCGATCTGCTCTTCCAGCCCCTTGCCGTAGCTGTTCACGTTCTGACCCAGCAGGGTGATCTCCTTATAGCCCGCCTCCACAAGGCTGCGGAACTCGGCAAGGATATCGCCGGGCTTGCGGCTTTTCTCGCGCCCGCGGACGTAGGGCACGATGCAGTAGGTGCAGAAGTTATCGCAGCCGTACATGATGGGCAGCCATGCGCGGAACTCGCTCTCGCGCCGGATGGGAATGTTCTCCACGATGACCGGACGCTGCGCAGGGTCCAGCAGCACCCGCTTATGCTTTTGCAATTTCTGGGCGACCAGCTGCGGCAGGGTATCGATGCCGTCCACGCCGAACACCAGATCCACATAGGGGTAGCTCTTGCGCAGCTTTTCCACAACGTGCTTCTGGTTAGCCATGCAGCCGCACAGGCCGATGATGAGGCCGGGCTTTTTTTCCTTGAGCCCCTTCAGCGCGCCCACATTGCCGAACACCCGCTGCTCGGCGTGCTCACGCACGGCGCAGGTGTTGAACAGAATCAGGTCGGCGTCCTCGGGCTTATCGCACAGACCGTAGCCGATATCCACCAGCACGCCTTTAATGCGCTCGCCGTCGTTGACGTTCTGCTGACAGCCGTAGCTGTGCACAAAGGCCAGCGGCGGGGTGTCGTAGGTCTGCCGCACCAGCTCGGCGGCAACAGTATTATGTTCAAAGTTAATGTATTCCAAAAAAACCATCCTTCTCCGCCGGGCAGGGCAGCCCCATGCGGCGAAACTCTATTTTCTGCCATTCTATAAAAGACACTCTTTAGTATACCCTGTTTGACCGCTGCGGGCAAGAGGAAACACGCAAATTTTATGCTTGTTCTGCCGCTGCCGCCTCTGCATCCTGCCTGCGGCAGCACTCTTCGCACACGCCCAGCAGCACCACGGCGCAGTCCTGCACCCTGCCCTTCTGGTTTTTGACCAGCTCCATCACCTGTTTTCCGTCCACCTCTGCATCGGTCACGCCGCCACAGACGGTGCAGTACAGGTGGCTGTGCCACGGCAGGGTATGGTCAAAGCGGTCTGCCTTGCCGGGAATGGACACCCGGCGCACCCGCCCGGCTTCCACCAGACTGTTCAGGTTGCGGTACACGGTGCCAAGGCTCAGGTTCGGGCACTCCTGCGCGGCTTTATCGTAAATTTCCTCTGCAGTCGGGTGGTCGCACAGCCGCTCCACCGTCTGCATGACAAGCTCCCGCTGTTTTGAGTAACGCATATCCATCCTCCTTTTTCACACAGTTCAGACGTTTTCTTCCCCTTTGATCTTTGCCCAGTACGCCCGGGCGGCCTGCTCGGTCTTGTTGTCACCAAAAGTGTAGTATTTGGTGTCCTTCAATACATCCGGCAGGTACTGCTGCTGCACCCAGTGGTTGGCGTAGCTGTGGGCGTATTTGTAGTTCTGCCCCTTTACCAGTGCATCCTCGCCGTCAAAATGCTTGTTTTGCAGCTGGCGCGGGATGGGACCGGTGCGCCCGGCCTGCACATCCGCAATGGCTGCGTTGATGGCGTCGTGGGCGCTGTTGGATTTGGGGCTGGTGGCTACCAGAATGACTGCGTCCGCAAGCGGCAGACGCGCCTCCGGCAGCCCCACCATGTTGGCGGCATCCACCGCCGCCTTGACGATAGGGATGATCTGCGGATAGGCAAGCCCCACATCCTCGCAGGCACACACCATCAACCGGCGGCAGGCAGAGGGCAGGTCTCCCGCCTCCAGCAGGCGTGCCAGATAGTGCAGCGCCGCGTCCGGGTCGGAGCCGCGCATAGACTTCTGGTAGGCGGAAACGATGTCGTAGTGGTCGTCGCCCTCCCGGTCGTAGCGCATGGCGGTGCGGCGGGTGACCTGCCGGATCATCTCTAAGGTAATGCGCTTTTCTCCGTTTTCCACCGGTGCCGCCGTAACTGCAAAGTCCAGACAGCCCAGAGCCTTGCGCAGATCGCCCCCGGCGCTTTCAGCCAGATAGGCACAGGCGTCCTCATCCATGCACACCGGCACCTGCTCTCCCTCGGAAAGGCGCTGCACGGCGTTGCGCACCCCGCGTTCCACGTCCGCTGCGGCAAGGGGCTTGAATTCAAACACCGTGCAGCGGGAAAGCAGGGCGTTGTAGATGTAAAAATAGGGGTTCTCGGTGGTGGAAGCGATCAGGGTGACGCTGCCGTCCTCGATGCATTCCAACAGGCTCTGCTGCTGCTTTTTGTTCAGGTACTGGATCTCGTCCAGATACAGCAGAATGCCGCCCGCCGCTGCCAGCGTGCCGATGTCCTTGAGCACCGCCTTGATGTCCCCGGTGCCGCAGGAGGTACCGTTGAGCTTGTGCAGGGTCATGCCGCTGTTCTCGGCAATGATGCGTGCCACCGTGGTCTTTCCGGTGCCGGAGGGGCCGTAAAAGATCATATTGGGAATGCGCCCGCTCTCGATGGTGCGGCGGAACACCCGCCCCGGCGCCAGCAGATGCTGCTGCCCGCACACATCCGCCAGCGTTTTGGGACGCAGGCGCTGCGCAAGTGGTTCATTCATGGTGGTTTCTCCTTCCCTGCCCGCAAGGCACTTTTTATATAGTATAACGCATCTAGAAAAAGAGGACAAGGGTTTTTCTGAAAATCATTCTCAGATAATGCCCCGCAAACATTTACAAATCCTGTCAAACATGGTATGATTCAAGTATTCCCTTTTAAAGGAGGTTTGTCCAATGCCGGTACGAAAAAAAGAGCCGGAGGACCTTGCCGCAAAAAAGGCACTGGCGCTGGAGGTCATCCGGCGTCTCAAGGCTGAATACCCGGATGCAGGATGCACGCTGGACTACGACCACGCATGGCAGCTGCTGGTCAGCGTGCGGCTAGCCGCTCAGTGCACGGATGCCCGGGTGAACATTGTGGTGGAGGAGCTGTTTGCCAAATACCCAAGTGTAGCGGCGCTGGCTGCTGCTGAGCCGGAGGACATTGAAGCCATCGTCAAGCCCTGCGGACTGGGACATTCCAAGGCGCGGGATATCTCGGCCTGTATGCGGATGCTGCGGGATAAATACGACTGCCGGGTGCCAGACACCTTTGAGGCATTGCTTGCCCTGCCCGGCGTGGGGCGCAAGAGTGCAAACCTTATCATGGGGGATGTGTTCGGCAAGCCCGCCATCGTTACCGACACCCACTGCATCCGGCTGTGCAATAAGATCGGCCTTGTGGACGGCATCAAGGAGCCGCAGAAGGTGGAGATGGCTCTGTGGAAGATCATCCCGCCGGAGGAAGGCAGCGACCTTTGCCACCGCTTTGTGATGCACGGACGCGCGGTGTGCAATGCCCGCAAGCCGGAATGCGAAAAATGCTGTTTGAAGGACATCTGCCGCACCGCCCGCGAAGCCGCCGGGCAGCAGGCAGAGCTGTAACTTTAGGAGGTATAATCTATGATCACCTTAACCATTTTACTTATCGTTGCCCTGCTGTGCGTGCTGGTGGGCTGCCTGACCGGTCTGCTGTCGCTGGTGGGCGTGCTGGCTTCCCTTTTTGTGGGCGTGCTGGTGGGTGCACTGGCAGGATATCTGGCCGGGCGCTTTATGGGCACCGAAACTTCCCTTGGTCGCAACATCCTGATGGGCGTGCTGGGCAGCTTTGTGGGCGAGTTTCTGTTTGGCCTGCTGGGCATCCACGCCTCCGGCAGCTTTTCTTCCTTTGTCATCTCGGTGATCGGTGCCTGCATCTGCATCTGGGTCGGTCAGAAGATCTCTAAGTAAATTTTTGGAACAGTATGCCGCCGCATTCTGCTGCCGGAGCTTCCGGGCAGGGTGCGGCGGCTTTTGGCTTTACGCACAAACAAAAACCCCCGAAAATCGGCTCCACAAGCCAACTTTCGGGGGTTTCTCTTTGGAGCTACTGACCTGATTCGAACAGGCGACCTGCTCATTACGAGTGAGCTGCTCTACCAGCTGAGCCACAGTAGCACATTGCACATCTGCTGCAACAGGCAATATTTTACCATATTTCTGCGGCACTGTCAAGGCTGGATTTCCTGTAAGCAGACTTGCTTTTGCAGACGGTTCTGCAAAAAGTTGTTGCATTTTGGCCCAGCGGCTTTATAATAGAATTGATTGTGCAAAAGGTCGCGCCTTTTGCCAGAAAGGACGAGCTGCACCATGATCTTTGTTCCCCTGCTGCACTACTTTTTGTGCAAGAATGATTACAGCGGCAACGAGGCCGGACTGCGCTACCGGCTTACCCCGGGCAAGCGCACCGTGCCGGACCCGGACGGCGGTGCGGATGCCACCAAAGAGGAAAAGATCCTCACCGTGGACTACTGGCCCGCACCCTGGACGATTGACAAGACCGACCCCGCCCTGCGCCGCCGGGAGGTATTTCCGCTTACGGACGAAGGACGTGCCGCCGCCGCGCAGTATCTGAAAGACGCCTACGATGCCGAGCCGGAGCGCTGGAACAACTGCCCGGACATGATGGACTGCGATCCCTGGGAGCCGCCCGCCGAACCGGACACTGCCAACGAATGAACCGAACGAGGAAACCATGATCTACCGTTTGAAAGAACTGAAGGGCGATACCATCGCCGTGCCGCAGCTGGTGTTCTCCAAGCTGGGCATTGCTGAAGAATACAATGTGCGGGTGGCGCTGTATGTGCTGGCCACCGGCGTGACCGACCCGGACAAGCTCTGCGCCGACCTCAAGCTGCGCAGCCGCATCAGCGCCGAAAGTGCGCTGGCTTTCTGGGCGGGTGCAGGGCTTTTGGAGCGCTACGAGGAAAACGCCGCGCCGGGTGCAGAGCCCAGCGCCCCCGCCCCCATGCGCTGGGCGGAGATCGCCGCCGCCAGCCGCACCGACCCCATGATCTCCAGCCTGATCGACTGCGGGCAGACCAGCTTTGCCCGTCCGCTGACCCATACCGAGATGGAAAAGCTGGTAAACCTGTATGTGCAGGAGGGCTTTGCGCCCGAGACCGTGATGCTCTGCGCAGCCTATGTAGCCAGCCGGGGCAAGCGCACCATGGCTGCCGTGACCCACGAGTTAAAGGTCTGGCGCGCCGAGGGCGTGGAGACCGGTGAGCAGGCCGATGCCCACTTAAAGCTGCTGGCACTGCGCCAGAGCCGTGAGGAATACGTCAGCAGCCTGCTGCAGATCTCCCCCGAGGAGCTGACGCTGGGCGGGCGCAAGGCCATTGCACGCTGGTACGAAGTGTACGGCTACGACGACGCCATGGTGCAGGAAGCCGCTGTACAGGCCGGACCCAAGCGAGATCTGTGGTACTGGAACAGCATCCTGAAAACATGGAACGCCAAGGGTCTGCGCAGCATCCATGATGTGCGCGGGCCGGTGGCAGCAGCCGGTGCCAGCCGGAATATCCGGGTGGACCGCAGCACGCCCAGCGGAAACGATATCCTGAAAAACGCCACACGCCGCCGTTCCCTGATCAAGAAACCGGAGTAAGGAGCCTTTATGCGTACCAAAAACGAATTGTATCAGCAGGCACTGCGCACCGTAGCCATGCGGCGGCAGACCGCCCGCGCACTGGCGCAGGATGCGCAGGCCGAGGCCGAAGCCGCCATCCCCGGGCTGCGCCACGCCGAGGAAGAGGTGCGGGTGCGGGGCATCCGCTGCGCGATCGCCGGAGCCTCCGGCAAAGACCGCACCGAGGCTGCCGCTGCCCTTGCGATGGCAAGGCAGAAGCTGACCGCCCTGCTGGCTGAGAGCGGACGCCCTGCGGATGCGCTGGAACCGAAATTTACCTGCAAGCGGTGCGAGGACACCGGCGCGGTGGACGGACGCACCTGCGACTGTGTGCGCCGGGTGATGCAGCAGCTGCGCCGGAAGGAGATCGAGGAGCTTTCCAGCTTGTCCATTTCCAGCTTTGACACCATGCAGCTGGACTACTACCCCAACACGGTGGACAAGACGCTGGGCGAGAGCGTGCGAAGCTACATGGCTGAGGTCCTTGACGACCTGCGGGATTATGCTGCAGACTTTTCCCCCGCCACCCGCGAAAGCCTGCTGCTGGTGGGCAACGCAGGGCTGGGCAAGACCCATGCCGCCCTTGCCATTGCCGGGGAAGTGCTGCGGCAAAACTACGATGTGATCTACGTCTCCTGCCCGGACTTTTTCGGCAAGCTGGAAGCGCTGCATTTCGGCACTGACCCCGGCGGTGAGGAGGAGACCTTGTTCCAGACTGCATGCAACGCTGATCTGCTGATTTTGGATGATCTGGGCACGGAGTTCAATTCCAGCTTCTTTCTGACGAACCTGTACAGCCTGTTGAATAACCGCTTGGGCACAAAGCTGCCTACCATCGTCACCACCAACATCACGGACGGTGCACTGCTGGAAAAGCTGTACACGGAGAAGATTTCCAGCCGCCTTGCAGCCTTTGTGCAGATCCAGTTTCTGGGCAGTGATATCCGGGTGCAGAAGGCCGCGGAATAAGTCGTTTTATTTCTACCGAAGTTGTAATCTTTCGAGAGAAACAATTGCGGAATAAATGCGCAGCACCGCGCAAAGAAAAAGCCATCTGCCGCAGCATGACCGGGGCTTGAATCCCTTGGAATCAGCTGTTGCAGATGGCTTTATTGTTTGACAAATCAGAACTCTAATGCAGGGCTTACCTCGTTGCGGCGCTGTGCCTGCACGATGCAATCCTTTTCCGGCACGACACCGGCTGCACCCAAGGTGGTGAACACGGTCTGCAGGGCAAGGCTGGGGGTGTTATTCTCCTGCGAGAGATGGCACAGGGCAAACCTTTTGCAGCCGCTCTGGATGAGCTCCAAAAGCTTTGCGGAGCACTCGTCGTTGGAAAGGTGTCCCCGCACGCTCTCGATGCGGGCGCGCAGATAGTAGGGGTAGGGCCCGCTGCGCAGCATGTGCAGGTCGTAGTTGCTTTCCAGCGCCACAAGGTCGCAGCCGGAAAGCGCTTCGTGCACCGGCGGGGTCAGGGTGCCAAGGTCGGTGGCGATGGTCATGGTCTTATCGTCCGGGGTGTGGATGCGGTAGCCCACGCAAGGCACATCGTGGCTGGTGGGGAAGGATTGCACCCCAAAGCAGCCGATGTCCTCTTCCCTGCCCTCCAGCGTGTTCAGCGCACAGTTGGCGGGCACGGTGTCGTTGGCATCCAGAAAATCCAGCGTAGCCGCTGCACCGTACACCGGCAGCGGGTTCTTTTTCAGGAAGGTGGAAAGCCCCTTGACGTGGTCGCTGTGCTCGTGGGTGACAAGGATGCCCGCGCAATCGCTGATGGCAAGCCCCAGCGATTTGAGCGCTGCCGTAGTGGCGCGCACCCCCTTGCCCATATCCACGATGAGGTACTGCGCGCCGCAGCGCACCACGCTGCTGTTGCCGGAGGAGCCGGAATACAATGAAATGAACTCTGCCATGAAAACCTCTTATGTTACCAGCTAAAAACAGCCCGCCGCACAGAACTTACGGCAGGCTGTTTGTTTTTTGTTTGTGTTACAGAGCCTGTTCCAGTGCAGCGGGCATCCGCTCCACCTTGCTGATATCAGCGCCCAGACCGCGCAGCTTTTCCACGATATTCTCGTAGCCGCGCTCGATATGACCGATCTCCTCGATCTCGCTGGTGCCGTCCGCCATCAGGGCAGCCACAACCATAGCGGCACCGGCACGCAGGTCGGAGGCGCGCAGTGGCGCGGGGCTGAGCTTTTCCACGCCCTCAAATACTGCCACCTGACCGTCCACCTGCACGCTGGCACCCATCTTGCGCAGCTCGTCCACATAGCGGAAGCGGTTGTCCCACACGCTCTCGGTGATGGTGCTGGTGCCCTTTGCCACGCTCAGCAGCACACCCATCAGGGGCTGCATATCGGTGGGGAAGCCGGGGTGCGGCATGGTGTTGATCTTCAGCGGCAGAATATCACCGGCGCGGGATACCCGCACAGCATCGTCAAATTCCTCCACAGTGATCCCTGCGCGGCGCAGCTTGGCTGTGATGGGCTCCAGGTGCTTGGGGGTGACGTTCTTAATGAGCACATCGCCGCCGGTGGCAGCTGCTGCCACCATATAGCTGCCGGCCTCAATCTGATCCGGGATGATGCTGTAGGTGCAGCCGTGCATCTTTTCCACGCCGCGCACCTTGATAACATCCGTACCGGCGCCGCGCACGTCCGCGCCGCACATATTCAAAAAGTTTGCCAGATCCACCACATGGGGCTCCTTGGCGCAGTTTTCCAGAATGGTCTGACCCTTTGCCATGACCGCAGAGAGCATACCGTTCATGGTAGCACCCACGCTGACCTTATCAAAGAAGATATGGGCACCGGTCAGCTCCTGCTTGGTGCGCACGGTGATCATGCCGTAGTCCACGCTGTCCTCTGCGCCCAGCGCGCTGAACACCTTCAGGTGCTGGTCGATGGGGCGGGGACCCAGATTGCAGCCGCCGGGCATAGCCACCTGTGCCTTGCCGAAGCGGGAGAGCAGTGCGCCAAGGAAGTAGTAGCTGGCGCGCATCTGACGGGACAGATCGTCCGGCACATTGGTGGTGACCAGATGTGTGGTATCGATCTGGTAGGTGTTGCGGTTGAGCATCTTCACCTGCGCACCCAGCGTGCTCAGGATCTTAAGACTGACTGCCACATCACTGATATCGGGCAGATTTTCGATCACGCAGACATCCGCTGCCAGAATGGTAGCAGGCAGGATGCCCACAGCCGCATTTTTTGCACCGGAAATGGTCACTTCTCCGTGCAGGGGCTTACCGCCGGTAATAACAAATTTCTCCACTTTTATGATCTCCTTGTCAAAGGCCTGTGCCACAGACCTGTTAAGGCTGTTGAAAGCATTCCATCTCGTTACTTGTACCGCCGGGGTGTACAGATTCACCAACACCGGGGCAGATTTATAACTATCCTATTATACACTACTTCCACAAAAAAGCAAAGCCCGATTTGTATCTGTTTCATTATTTTCTGTTTTGCCCAGATTACACGCGGATATTCCAAAATTTTATTGAATTTTTCATCAATTTTGACCAAAGCTGACCCGGATTTTACCCTTTGTGCGATATCACCAAACGTGATCCTCGCACCGAGCCTCCGGAATCCAGCCCAGCTGATAGGCCGTTACCAGCTGCTTCAGGTCATGCACGCGCTCCCGCAGCACCTCGCCCTCGTCCGTATCTTCCACGAGAATGCGATGATTTTCGGTCTCCAGAATGTTCTTCTGGGACAGAATGTCCAGATTCTCCCGCACTGCCTTTTCTGCACTTTCAAAGGGCTGATGGGTACGCAGGGACATGGTGCGGCTGGAATACACCAGCGTATACCCGGCAATGCCGGTCTTTTCGTGGTAGGCGCGGCAGAACCCGCCATCAATGACCACCAACCGTCCCCCGCCCTTGATGGGGCTCTCACCGTTTTTCTCCTGCACCGGCACATGACCGTTGACGATATGACTCGTGCCCGGCAGACCGAATTCTGCCAGAATGCGGCGGCAGGCGGCTTCATCGTTGTACCAGCTATAATAGGGGTCTTTGACCTCTGTATGGGTGGCGGGGTCTGCGATATACAGCCGCTCAAAGGTGGTCATGGCGCTGCGACCGAACAGCGGCGAAAGCTTGCCGCACCACAGATACCACAGAAAATCCTGCCCGCTCTGGCGGGCGGTGCTGCCCTCTGCCCCATAGTAGCCCCGGCGGGCGCGGGCATCGCAGTAATCCATCAGGCCACGACCGGAGTAGCGGCGTCCCTCGAAGTGCTCCACCGCAAAGCCGCCCTTCGTATTCATGGGCACAGCGCCGTGGTAGAGCAGATTGCCGTTTTCAATGTGGTATACGCTGCCCTTGGCGTACAAAAATTCAATGTGCTGCTGCAATTTCTCGCTCTGTCGGAAGGACTGCACCAGCTTGTGCAGCACCAGCTGCTCGTCCGGGTTCAGCCTTGCGGGGTCTGCCGGGTCTACCGTGGGGAAGGAGGTGTCCCGCAAAGGATAGCTCATCTCCCCCACCTGCACGGTATGGGTGTCCCAGTCGATGCGGCGCAGATAGTCCCGCCCCTGCATCTGGAAATCCGGGTTGCGGTCGATGACCTGACATTCCAGCTTGAACATGAGGATCGAGATGGCTTTGTGCATCACGGCGCAGCGGTGGAGCATCCCCTGCGTATAGGGGCCGCGGGCGGCGTCCGTGTGGGGCATCCAGATGGAGAGATCATCCTCGCCATAGAACTGCTCTGCCATGCGCTGCAGGTGCCGCAGGTTGATGCCGTAGCAGTCCTCCAGCATCCCGTGGTTGTGGTAGGCAAGCGTAGTCTTAAGTACGGTGCAGATGCAGATGGGACTGCCGGCGGCAGCACCCATCCATACCACGTCATGGTTGCCCCACTGGATATCCACGTTATGGTGGCGCATCAACAGATCCAGAATAATGTCCGGGCGGGGACCGCGGTCAAACAGGTCGCCCACGATATGCAGCTTATCCACCGCCAGATGCTTGATCAGCTCACACAGGCGCACGATAAAGCGGTCGGCGCGCCCGTTCTCAATGATGCTGCCCACGATCTGACCATAGTACAGATCTTTATCGTGATCCTCAAAGTGGGCGTGGAGCAGCTCGTCCAGAATATAGCCGCAGCTGGAAGGCAGACAGCTGCGCACATGGTCGCGGGTATGCTTGGAGGATACCAGACGGCAGATGTCGATCAGCTGGAGAAGGGTCTGGGTGTACCACTGCTCCAGCGCATCCTCGGTGGCGCAGCGCGCCTTGAGCTGGGGCAGCTTTTCGGTGGGATAGTAGATCAGGGTGGCAAGCTCTGCACGGGCTGCCTCCGGCATGGTATCGCCCAATACGGCATCCACCTTTTCCCGGATGACACCGGAGGCAGAGTTCAAAATGTGCACAAAGGCCTCGTTCTCGCCGTGCAGGTCGCTTATGAAGTGCTCCGTACCCTTGGGCAGCTTGAGCAGCGCCTGATTGCTGATGATCTCACTGGCGGCTGCCGCCTGCGAGGGGTAATCTCTGGCCAGCAGGGTCAGATACTTCAGATTATCGCGGATCTCATCGGTTTCGGTGCGCATGGTCTCCTCCATTATAACACGTTCCTTGCCCTGCAAAGATGTTGCGTTTTTTGTATTATCGTTTCTCTGTATTTCAGTATAGCACGAATGGCACCAAAAGTGGTATACTGAATACGAAAATTTTAAGCAAAGGACTTTGGATATTATGCCGAAAACCATTTTCGTTCCCACCCGCTGTACCCTTTGCCCCCGCCGGTGCGGTGCCGACCGTGCCGCCGGGCGCACCGGCTTCTGCGGGGCGGGCGCTACCTTAAAGGCTGCCCGCGCTGCCCTGCACCACTGGGAGGAGCCCTGCATCAGCGGCACAAGGGGCAGCGGCACGGTGTTCTTTTCCGGCTGCACCCTCAAGTGCTGCTTCTGCCAGAACTACCCCATCAGCGCCGAGGGGCTGGGCAAAGAGATCACGGTGGAGCACTTGGCTGAGATCTTTTTAAATTTACAGGCGCAGGGTGCGCACAACATCAATCTGGTCACTCCGGGGCAGTGGCAGCCGTGGATCATTGCCGCGCTGGACATTGCCCGCGCCAAAGGGCTGCAGCTGCCCATCGTGTGCAACACCGGCGGCTACGAGACCGTGGAAAGCGTACAGGCGTGGCGCGGGTACATCGACATCTGGCTGGCTGATTTAAAATATGTGTCCTCTGCCCTTTCCGCAGAGCTTTCCGCCGCGCCGGACTATTTTGCCGAGGCAAAGCCCGCCATTGAAGCCATGATGGCACAGGTCGGGCACCCGGTGTACGATACAGACGGCATCCTGCAAAAGGGGGTCATTCTGCGGCATCTGGCGCTGCCGGGTCATGTGGAGGACAGCTTTGCCGTGCTGGACCAGATGGCAGCATGGAACGATGCTGACCCCGGGTGCTTTCTGCCCAGCGTCATGAGCCAGTACACCCCCTTCTACAAGGCCGCAGAGCACGGCATCGGGCGGCGCATCACCACCTACGAATACCGCCGGGTGGTGAACTACGCCATGGACAAGGGGCTTGTGCAGGGCTATATGCAGCAAAAGAGCAGTGCCAAGGAGGAATACACCCCCAGCTTTGACCTGACCGGGGTGTGATCCTGCGGCAGGGCAGCTTTTTCGGCAACTTTACCAAATTTTCGGTTTTATTTTCTCTTGCTTGCGCGTGCAAACGCTTGCATTCTGTCCGGGAACGCACTATAATGGATACAACGATGTGTTAATAGTTGCGGGTGCCCGCAAAGTTTTCAGGAGGAGCGTTATGGAACATTTCAATCCGATCCTTGGCAGCGAACCCAATGGCCAGAAGTTCATCACCTGTGGTGAGATCATGCTGCGCCTGACCCCGCCGAACTACGAAAAGATCCGCATGGCATCCGGCTTTGAGGCCAGCTACGGCGGCAGCGAGGCCAACATTGCGCTGGCGCTGGCAAACCTTGGCGTGGACAGCACCTTCTTCAGCGTAGTGCCCAATAACAGTCTGGGCAAGAGCGCTGTGCGCTGGCTGCGCTCCAACGATGTGCACTGCACCCCCATGATTTTGACCGAGCCGGACGAGACCCCCTCTAACCGTCTGGGTACTTATTATCTGGAGACCGGCTACGGCATCCGCGCTTCCAAGGTCATCTACGACCGCAAGCACAGCGCCATTACCGAGTACGATTTTTCTCAGGTGGATCTGGACGCCCTGCTGGACGGCTTTGACTGGCTGCACCTCAGCGGCATTACCCCGGCGCTGGCACCCAACTGCCGCAGCCTGATCCTTGATATGCTGAAGGTTGCCAAGAAGAAGGGCCTGACCGTGAGCTTTGACGGCAACTTCCGCTCCACTCTGTGGACTTGGGAGGAAGCACGGGACTTCTGCACCGAGTGCCTGCCCTATGTGGATGTACTGCTGGGCATTGAGCCTTACCACCTGTGGAAGGACGAAAATGACCACAGCAAGGGTGACTGGAAGGACGGCGTGCCCCTGCAGCCCAGCTACGAGCAGCAGGACGAGATCTTCCAGCGGTTCATCGAGCGCTACCCCAACCTGAAGTGCATCGCCCGCCATGTGCGCTACGCCCACAGCGGCAGCGAGAACAGCCTGAAGGCCTTTATGTGGTACGACGGCCACACCTTTGAGAGCAAGCTGTTCACCTTCAACATCCTCGACCGCGTGGGCGGCGGCGACGCTTTTGCCAGCGGCCTCATCTACGCCATGCTCCACAACTACAAGGCCATGGACATGATAAACTTTGCGGTGGCAAGCAGCGCCATCAAGCACACCATCCACGGCGATGCCAACATCACCGATGATGTGAGCACCATCCGCAACCTGATGAACATGAACTACGATATCAAGCGGTAAGCCGCATACAGCAACAGGCTCCCTGCCATTTGGCGGGGAGCCTGTTTTTTGGCTATTGAAAAAGGGCATTCCACCTGCGACCGGATGGAACGCCCTTTTGTTCTGGCTTAGTTGGAAAGAATCATGCGGTCGTTGGCAAACTCGCCGCCGCTGGCGATCTGGAACTTTGCCAGCAGGTCGGAAACGTGCAGCTTCTGCTTTTCCTCCCCTGCCACGTCGTAGATGATATGCCCCTCGTGCATCATGATGAGGCGGTTGCCGTACTTGATGGCATCCTTCATGTTGTGGGTGATCATCATGGTGGTCAGGTGGTTCTCTTCCACGATGCGTGCCGAGAGAGTAAGCACCTTCAGCGCCGTTTTGGGGTCCAGTGCCGCGGTGTGCTCGTCCAGCAGCAAGAGCTTGGGCTTGTTCATGGTAGCCATCAGCAAAGTCAGCGCCTGCCGCTGACCGCCGGAAAGCAGCCCCACGCGGGCGGTCAGGCGGTCCTCAAGACCAAGATCAAGGGTCTTGAGCAGCTCACGGTACTGCTCCCGCTCCGCCTTGGTGATGCCGATGCGTAGGGTGCGGCGCTTACCGCGCCGGGCTGCCAGCGCCAGATTTTCCTCGATCTGCATGGTGGCGGCAGTGCCGGTCATGGGGTCCTGGAACACGCGACCAATGTAGGCGGCGCGCTGATGCTCGCTCAGGCGGGTGACGTCCACGCCGTCGATCAGAATTTTACCCTCGTCCACCGGCCACACACCGGCAACGGCATTCAGCATGGTGGATTTACCTGCGCCATTGCCACCGATGACGGTGACAAAATCGCCCTCGTTCAGCTTCAGGTTCAGGCCGTTCAGGGCGGTTTTCTGGTTCACCGTGCCTGCATTGAAGGTTTTAGAAACATTTTGGATCTCAAGCATTTTTTGCGCCCTCCTTTGCCTTTTTGACCGGCTTCGAGAAGTATTTGCCCTTCCAGTACGGCACAGCAAGGAACACCGCCACAACGGAAGCACTGAGCAGCTTGAGCAGATTTGCATCAAAGCCCAGCGTCAGCACAAGCTGAATGACGATATAGTAGATGATGGCGCCGATGGAAACAGAGGCCAACTTGAGGGCAAAGTTGTGGAAGATACGACCAAACACGGCCTCGCCGATGATGACGGCAGCCAGACCGATGACGATAGCGCCGCGTCCCATGCCCACATCTGCAAAGCCCTGATACTGGCTGAGCAGCGCACCGGACAGTGCCACCAGTGCATTGGAGACGGCCAGACCCAGCACGATGTTGAAGTTGGTGTTGATGCCCTGTGCGCGGGACATGGCAGGGTTAGAGCCGGTAGCGCGGATGCCGCAGCCCAGCTCCGTGCCAAAGAACCAGTACAGCACCCCGATGACCACCGCCGTAACAAGGATGACCATAATGATGGGGTTGTGCAGGGCAAATTCCTTGACCCAGCGCAGGGAGATGAGCAGGCCGTATTTGTCCACGTTGATGGACTGGTTAGCCTTGCCCATGATCTTCAGATTGATGGAATATAGCGCCAGCTGGGTCAGGATGCCTGCCAGAATGGCGGGAATGCCCATAAAAGTGTGCAGCAGACCGGTGACAAGACCGGTAAGCAGACCAGCCAGCACCGCCACCGCCAATGCTGCCCAGACATTCATGCCGGAAAGCAGACACATGACGCACACTGCGCCGCCGGTGCCGAAGCTTCCGTCCACGGTCAGGTCGGCTACATCCAGAATACGGTAGGTCAGGTACACGCCAATAGCCATGATACCCCAGATAAGCCCCTGCGCGCAGGCACCCGGTAAAGCGCCCGGCAGGTTTGCAAGTCTTGCAATGATCTCCAAAACAATTTCCTCCTAAACGTTACACTTTTTTATCTCCCGCTTTGATACGGGAAAGCGGAGAAGAGCAAGAATCCACTCTTCTCCGCTATTTTTATATTGTTCCGGTTTCGCTGCTATCAGGCTTCGATCTCCACATAGCCTTCCGGTACGGTCAAACCAAGGTCATCGCAGACAGCCTTATTGTACTTTTTGGTCACATCGGTGTACTCGATGGGCATGGTGGAGATGTCGCTCTCGCCGTTCAGGATCTTGACTGCCATCTCACCGGTGGTGTAGCCCAGATCGTAGTAGCTGATGGACAGGGTAGCCACGCCGCAGCCGGAGCAGATGCCCTCCTCACCGGCGAACACAGGCTTCTTAGCCGGGCGGCAGATGCCGTCCACAATGCCGGTATTAGCGGCAACGGTGTTATCGGTGGGCACATACAGTGCGTCGTTCTCGTCTGCAGCCTTCTGGCAGACGGAGGACAGATCGTTGGAATCCGAGAAAGCGTACTGGGTAGCAGTTACGCCCTTGGCCTCCAGATACTTCTGCACCTCATCTACCTGATACTGGCTGTTGGCCTCGGCAGAGCAGTACAGCAGGCCGACCTTCTTGACCTCAGGCATCCACTCCACGATCATATCTGCCTGCTGATCCAGCGGTGCCAGATCGGAGGTACCGGAGACGTTGCCGCCCACGGTGCCGGAGAAGTTATCCAGTCCCAGTGCCACGCCGTACTCGGTAACGGAGGTGCCCAGAATGGGGATGGTGTTGGTAGCAGCCTGTGCAGCCTGCAGAGCAGGGGTAGCGTTTGCCATGATCAGTGCCACGCCGGAGGAAACAAAGCCGTTGGCAATGGTGGCACAGGTAGCGGAATCGCCCTGTGCATTCTGGAAGTCGAAGGTGACGTTCTCGCCAAAGGAAGCGGTCAGCGCGTCCTCAAAGCCCTGCGTAGCGGCATCCAGTGCAGCGTGCTGCACCAGCTGGCAGATACCAACGGTGAACTTTTCGCCGTTGGAAGCAGCAGCGACCGATGCGGAAGCAGCCGTGGAGGACGCTGCCGCAGAGGATGCGGAGGAAGAACCGCCGCAGGCAGAAAGAGCTGCTGCTGCACCGCAGGCAGCGGCAACAGTCAGGAAGGAACGACGAGTGATTTTACGCATATTGATGATCTCCTCTATCTCCGGCCCTTGCAGCCAACAGGACGCCGCTCTCCGGGCCGATATTGTAAGCGGATCAAACAAGGTTCGCTTTACACTCGTGAAGTATAGCACAGAATCGCAGGCAAAACAATCCACTTTTGCCTGAAAACGGCCTTTATTATCGATTCAAGTAAAGCTATCCATCAATTATTTTGAATTATCGTTTCGTTTTTTCTGATACTCCGTCAGTTTATGCAGCTCCGTGTCCAGCGTTTGCAGGTTTGCTTCCAGCTGCGGCAAATAGTCCTGCGCATAATCGTAGCCAAAATACAGTGCCTGCCAGAGCTTTGCCTGCATCCGGCGCACCAGCACCGGGCTGAGCACTGCCTCCAGCTGCTCCACCGTATCTTCCAGCGCCATGCAGGTCTGCGCCCAGCGCACATCAATGGCTTCACGGGCGGGCACGTCATAGCGGGCAAGGTAATCCTGCACTCTTGCCTCGATCACCTGCCCGCCGCAGCTGGTGGGCTGCAAAAAATAGTGTACCTCCCCTGCCCGGCTGATCTCCTGCGCCAGCGGATACAGCGCACACACCAGCGGCTCGGCATCATGGATGGCGCAGTGGTTTTCGTTCAGAAAGGGGCAGTTGCTGCGGTTTTCCTTGACTGGGGCAAGCCGCAGCACCGGTAAATGGCTCACCCTGCCAATGCTGCTGCGACAATAACCCCGGGCTACGATCTGCGGCGGCAGGCGCAGCCGAGCGGCAATGCGCCACAGGTCATAGCCGGACAGTACGATATCCTCCCGCCCGCGGCAGCAATTGCCGCAGCCCGCACAGGCAAAGCGGAACTGTGCATCCCGTTCCAGCAGCGGCATGGCATCCGTGCGGGTAAAATCTACCTGTCCGCACAGGTCAATGGCTTCATCTCGCATAGTAAAACACCTTTTCCATGATAGAATGTCCCTATTGTACCGCCGGAGTACCCGGTTTGCAAGGCAATTCCTATACAGCACATTTATTTTTTATCTGCCAGTTTCCGGTACACCTGCACTGCATCGCGGATGTTATATTGTTCCGTTCCGTGATCTCCGGGTGCGGCAAGCGTAACAAGGATGTATTCTTTTCCGTTCACGGTGGCAAGGCTGGCCAGACACAGCCCTGCGGCAGCGGTATACCCTGTTTTGCCGCCCTCGATCTGCATTCCCGCCGGAAACTCCGTTCCGTCCAGCTTACCCAAGAGTGTGCTGGTCAAGGAAACTCCTTCCGGGTGCTGTGCAGTCGCTGTGGTGGTATAGTGCTCCACTGTAAAAATGGTGCGGAAGGTTGCATTATGCAGCGCTGCCTGCAACAGCTTTGCCATATCTGCTGCGCTGGAATAGTGCTCGGTGTCGGTCAGGCCGGTAGCGTTCGTAAAATGAGTGTTCCTCATGCCAAGCTCTGCGGCCTTTTGGTTCATCAGTGCGGCAAAGCTTTCTTCGCTGCCGCTCACCAGCCGCGCCAGCGCCTCACAGCATTCTGCGCCGGAGGGCAGCATCGCGCCGTAGAGCAGGTCCCGCACCGTGACAGTCTCCCCTGGCACAAAGCCCGCCATGGAGGCGTTTTCGATCTGCAAAACCGGGAAAATATCCTCCGGCAGCGTTACCTGCTTATCCAGATCGGGTTCTGCCTCAATAGCCAGCAGTACAGTCATCATTTTCGTCAGGGAGGCCGGCGCAGCACGCTCATCGGCACGTTTCTGCGCCAGTACCTGCCCGCTCTGGGCATCCAGTAAGATTGCGTGTCGGCTGGCTGTATCCAGCAGAACATTCTGCCGCAGAAAAAGAACCAGCAGCACAAGCAGTGCCGCCAGAATACATAGCCGCCGACAGCGGCGGTGGAATCGTTTCATAAACAATCGCATCCTTTTTGCAAAATTATAAAGCGCTTTCATCTCTTAACACGAGACAAAAGCGCTTTTTCCTGCAAATTGGTGGCTATGTATTTTTATGTTAGCGCAACAAAAAAAGCCCTGAGACTTTCATCTCAGAGCTCTTTGTTAAGTCGGCGACTACCTATTTTCACAAGCCGTTTCCAGCTAACTATCTTCGGCACAAGTAAGCTTAACTTCTGTGTTCGGAATGGGAACAGGTGGAACCTTACCGTCATCGACACCGACCGATTTGACTGAATCAGTATAACACATTTCTGTGTTTCTGTCCAGTATTTCTTAGAAGGACGTGCCTTCAAAACTGAATAATCACTGCTAACATTTTTTCGTTGACTTAAAAGTCTCAAGCGAATTGTGGTCAAGCCCTCGACCTATTAGTACACGCTTGCTGAATGGATC
>CAVKCU010000010.1:0-19549 GCA_963654645.1 Clostridiales bacterium
ATCATCGTGCCCGGCGGCTTTGGCGACCGCGGCATCGAGGGCATGATCCAGGCCGAGCAGTACGCCCGCGAGAACCATGTTCCCTGCTTTGGCATCTGCCTTGGTATGCAGATCATGGTGATTGAATTTGCCCGCAACGTGCTGGGCTACAAGGACGCCAATTCCAGCGAGTTCACCCCGGACGGTGCCCACAACGTCATCTCCCTGATGCCGGACCAGCAGGGCAACATCCCCAAGGGCGGCACCATGCGTCTGGGCAAATATCCCTGCACGGTAGCACCCGGCACCAAGATGGCGGAGTGCTACGGCGAGAGTGAGATCTGGGAGCGTCACCGCCACCGCTATGAGTTCAACAACGACTTCCGGCAGGAGATGCAGGACGCCGGGCTGGTCATTTCCGGCACTAGCCCGGACGGTCATCTGGTGGAGACCGTGGAGCTGCCCGGGCGCGACTTCCATTTGGGTGCACAGTTCCACCCGGAGTTCAAGAGCCGCCCCAACCGCGCACATCCCCTGTTCAAGGGCTTTATCGCCGCTGCACTGCGCTACCGCGCTGCCGCCCAGCGGGATATGCTGCATCTGTAACAGCATAATATAACAGCAATGCCGCAGCACAAAATACCGTGCTGCGGCATTGCTTTATGTAAGACGATTTTAAATGCCCTCCGCGCCGTCCTGTCTGGCGTGGTTTTTCTGCTTATTCTCGTACATCCGCTGGTCGGCAATGCACTGCACCTGTTGTACATTGATGCTTTCGGCGGGGTACCGGGCGTAGCCGCAGCTGGCGCCTACGCTTACGGTATTTCCGTCGATCTCGTAAGGCACGGCGATCATCTCACAGATCAGGTCCATCTTGCGGGCGCAAGCCTCTGGCTCCATCGGGCCGAGCAGCAGCAGCGCGAACTCATCGCCGCCCAGACGAAAGGCGTAGTCCCGGCTGCGGATGCAGCCCTGCAGCCGCTGGGCAACGCCCTTCAGCAGCTTATCGCCCACGTCATGACCGTAGGTGTCGTTGACCGGCTTGAAGCGGTCTAGGTCCATATAGAACAACGCAAAGGGCTGGCTGTGCTGCTCCAGCACCGTCAGCACCCGGTCAAAATAGCGCTTGTTCAGCAGCCCGGTCAGACCATCGGTGTTGGCAAGGCTTTGCAGCAGGTGCTGCTTGCCCATATCCTGCGTGATCATCATCACGCGGGTCAGGCGGTCGCCCTTCCACGCCATGGGCACCACCGTCATCATGAAAAATGCATTCTTATCGCGGGCGGCATATTCCAGCTTGAGGGAGTCGTTGTCCGTTTTGATGAGCCTGTGCAGGTTTTCCGGTGCCAGCATCTGGGTGATCTTGGCGTTTTCGCTGTCGGTCAGCACCACGTACTTGCGCGATATCTGCTCCAGCAGCTGCTGGTAAGAGCCCTCCTTCGGGTACATCGGTTCCCCGCGCCGCTCGTAGTACTGGTAGCGGTCGCGATCCAGATCGCACACCGCATAGCGCTCCACAACGCGCGCCATACCCGCAAACATCATGTCGCTTTTTTCCCGGCGGCGCTCCAGCTCCCGCCGGCGGTTGCGCTCGGCGTCATGCAGGATCTTTACCACGCCTGCCATGATCAGAAGCCCCAGCAGTGCAATGACCAGAATGGTAGTCACCTGCACCCGGCGCATCCCGGCATCCACCACCCCGGTGGGCACGATGCCGATGATGCCCCAGTCCATAAGCCCCAGCGGCTGATAGATCAGGTAATATTTCTGCCTGTTCATTTTATACAGCACACAGCCCTCGCCGCCCTGCGGCAGGTTTTTCACCATAGTATCAAAGTAGGGCTGATCTACGCTGGCGTTCTGCCGCAGATAATCAAAAAGGTTGGTCATCTGCTCGGGGATCTCGGTCTTTGTCTCGGTGGAAAGCACGATATCACCGTTAGGGCGCACGATATAGCAATCGCTCTGTCCCTCATAGACCATGCTGCCCAGCAGCTTTTCCAGCACAGCGTTGTCGTAGCTGACCGCCAGCGCCGTATAGGTAGTGCCGTTCAGCTGCAGCGGCTGCTCCATAGGGATGGCAAACAGGACCTTGCGGATGCCCTGACTGGAGGTATAACTGGAGATCACCGGCTCGTTTGCGGCGTACAGCTCCGCAAAAAAAGTCTCCTTCATGTGCTCTGCTATGCCCTGCCGCCCGGCAGTGCTCCAGAACTCGCACTGCTCGTTGAACAGGTAAAAATCCGTGTACTGCCATGTAGCCTTTTGGGCGATATATTTCTGCCACTGCTCCTCCTGTTCTCCCCGCTCCGCAAGGGCGCACAGATAGCTGTCCCAGTCGGTCAGGATGTTCCAGTTGCGCTGGGCAAACATGGTAAAGGTCTTGGCAGACTGCCCATAGGTGGAAAGCAGGTTTGCCGTGCTTTCCTGATAGATCTGCTCCTGCGTATAGTCAGTGTAAACAAGGATGCCGACCAGCAGCACCAGCAGCAGCCCCGCTATGAGCAGGATATTTTTACGTTTATTCTTCATAAGATCAATTTCTCCCGGCTGCCCCGCAGCCAAACACCTTCCCGTACACGCTTCCTATAGCCCTTGTGTCAAGCTAAGCGCATCAAGCTTTAAAATATGCACAAATACTGTATGTCCGTTTCCGCATAAAATAACATCTTTCACCTTAAAATTATACCATTCTGAAAAATGCCGGTCAACACGTTCCCGGGGCGATTCGTGTCATTTAAAGGGCATTTCGTGCCATTTTTCTCTGCTGCCCTTCCATACGCATAAAAAGGAAAAGACCCGCAGGCCACAACTGAAGCTTCAGGGCTGCTGCGGGTCTTTTAGTTGGTGCAGAAGAAGGGACTTGAACCCTCACTCACTGGGAACTGGTGCCTAAAACCAGCGTGTCTGCCATTCCACCACTTCTGCTTATAGAAAAAAGGCAAGTCAAAAACCGACTTGCCTTCTGGTGCGAGGGAGGGGACTCGAACCCCCAAGGATAAACCACACGCACCTCAAACGTGCGCGTCTGCCAGTTCCGCCACCCTCGCATACCTGTTGTACAGTTCTCCGGTTTTTGAGGTAGAAAACCGTTGGTGCGGACTGCTTGCATATAGTAACACATTTCCGGCAATTCGTCAAGTGGTTTCTTTGTTTCTCATAAGTTTTTTTAAGCTTCATATTTATAATAGCAGCGCAAAGCGCACGCAAAAGCAGCCTTGCGGGCAATTGCACAGGTCATTTGTGCGCGGAAAGCCCGCCTGCGGCGCTGCGCCCAGAGCAAAGGAGGGGTTTGTATATGAAGCTTTTTGTGCGGCGCACCAGCGGACGCATCGGGCTGTGGGGCGGGCTGCTGGCGGCAGCGCTGGCAGCGTTTGCGGCAGGGTGGCTGGTGCCGGTACACACACCGACAGGCTGCAAGCTGAGCGAGCTGACCGCCGCGCCGGATTTTTCGCCCTTTTCCCCTGCAGCACCGGTTGCAGCTGCATCCGATGCCGGTGCGCCCGCTGCCCCTTCCCTGCCGGAAAAATGGGTCTGCCTGACCTTTGACGATGGTCCCAGCAAGACCACCCCGGAGGTGCTGGCTGCACTGGATGCCGCCGGGGTGCACGGCACCTTTTTTGTGGTAGCCACCGGCTACAACGAGAAGTATCTGCCCCTGCTCACACAGGCTGCTGCCGCCGGGCATCAGATCGCGCTGCACTCTGCCTCCCACGAGTACAGCGACATCTACCGCAGCAGCGCCGCATACTGGAAGGACATCGCCCTGCTGAAGCAGCGCATTGCGCCCTATGTGGACGCAGAGAGCATCCGGTACCTGCGCTTTCCCGGCGGCAGCACCAACACTGTGAGCCGCCGCTACGGCGGCAAGGGGCTGATGCCACAGTTGAAAACCGAGGTAGAGCAGCGCGGCTGGCAGTGGGTGGACTGGAACGTCTGCGCCGAGGACGCCGTGGGCGGGCACCCCAGTGCGGATACCATCTACCGCAATGTGGTGCGGGAGACCGGCGAGCAGACCCATTGCGTGGTGCTGATGCACGACTCGGTCACCACCCGCACCACCGCCGAGGCGCTGCCGGATATCATCCGGTGGTATACGGATAACGGCTATACTTTTTTGACCGTAGCCGAGGCGCTGCCGCTGGGGTAACGTGCCTTACAGCCGCCTTTCAAGGCAGTGTCCCAGCAGCACCCCGGCAGAGGCAAGCGCCGCCAGCCAGAGCCAGTCTGCACCGCCGGTTGCTGCCCACCCCGCCGCCAGAATGGCGGCAAAGGTACATACCGGCGGCACAGCGATGCGCAGAATGCGCAGCAGCTTCTCCCGCCGGGGCGGCAGTCCGGTGTCCAGCTGCTCGGGATGCACAGCGTCGCAGCAAATCTCGTCCCGGTACTTGCCCGGACTGCGGTAGGCCTTATACGCGATGCCGTCCAGCGAAAACTCCGGGTACATCCCCTCTTTGGTCAGGGTGAAGTGCATTTCCTTTTCTGCCGCATAGGTCTGCAACGCCGCTGTAAACTCCTGCGGGGTGTTGATGCTGCCCTGCGGGATAAAGAAAAAGTGCTTCTGATGCTGCACCTGCGCCAGCGTGCGGTAATCCTGCAGCCAGCCGGAGAAGAAGCCCTGCTGCGGGGCGGGGCTTTCCATGCGGGTCAGGCAGGCATCCACATCCAGCGTGTCCGCCTGCGGAGCCTGCCGGGCAAGGTCGGCACAGAACTGCACGGCTGCTGCCAGCTGCGCCGCCTGCTGCTCCAGCACGGTCTGCTGGGCTTGCAGTGCCTGCTGCAAGGGCTGCTCCCCGTGCAGCACCGCCTTGATGGTGGGCAGCGGCACGTCCAGCATCCGCAGCATACGGATAAGTTTGAGGGTGCGGACGTTCCCGGCGGTGTAATCACGGTAATCATTGCCCTGTCGGCGCGCCGGTGTAAGAAGCCCTTCTTTTTCATAAAAGCGGATGTTCGGGGCGGACACACCGCTTTGTTCGGAAGCCTGTTTGATGTTCATTTGCTTCACCTCCGCCCTTACATTACACCTTAAAGCCGGTTGAAGGTCAAGGGTTTTGCGCAAAAAACAGAGCCGCCGCACAAAAATGTGCAGACGGCTCTGTAAAAAGGTGATTTTATTGCGTGCATGCCGCAGGTTGCGGCACACGCATTTTTTTAGTCCTCAGACTGGCAGAACAGGCTGAAGGTGCGGTAAGCCATGTACAGATCGGTCTTATGGATGACCTCAAAAGGAGAGTGCATAGACAGCACGGGCACGCCGAGGTCCAGCACCTTGATGCCGCGGTTTGCCACATACTTGGCAATGGTGCCGCCGCCGCCCAGATCCAGACGGCCCATCTCGCCGATCTGCCATGCCACGTTGTTGGCATCCAGCATACGGGTGATATCGCCCACCAGCTCGGCGTTGGCGTCGCTGGCAGAGCTCTTGCCGCGGCTGCCGGTGTACTTGAAAATGGCAATGCCGCGGCCTGCGTAGGTGCCGTTCTGCTTCTCAAAGGCGCTTGCCCAGGAGGGGTCGTAGGCGGCGGTCACATCCGCAGACAGGCACACGCTGTTGCGGAAGGCAAGGATATCGTCCTGACCGGCAGCGCGGCAGAGCAGCTGCATAAAGTGGAACACATACATGCTCTGCATACCGGTCACGCCGTCGGATCCGATCTCCTCCTTATCGGTCAGCACGCAGATGGTGGTATGCACGGGGTCCTTGGTCTCGATCTCCGCCAGCAGTGCGGGGTAAGCATCCACACGGTCGTCGTGACCGTAGGCACCGATCATGGAGCGGTCAAAGCCCACATCGCGTGCCTTGCTGGCAGGCACGACCTCGATCTCGGCGCGGGTGAAGTCGCGCTCGGTGATGCCGTACTTCTGGTTCAGCAGGATGAGGGTGTTCAGCTTGACAGCCTCCTTGACGTCCTCTTCCTCCACGGTGTCAGAGCCGATGAGCACGTTCAGCTCCTCGCCCTTGATGCCCTCGCTGAGCTTGCGCTCGTTCTGCTCGGCACCCAGATGGGGCAGCAGGTCGGTGATGCAGAACACGGGATCGTTCTCGTCCTCACCGATGGCAAAGTTGACGCTGGAGCCATCGGCGCGGGTGAACACGCCGTGGATGGCCAGCGGGATGGTAGCCCACTGGTACTTGCGCACGCCGCCGTAGTAGTGGGTGCGGAAGTAGCTCATGTGGTCAGACTCGTACAGGGGGTTGGGGCGCAGATCCAGACGGGGGCAGTCGGTGTGGGCGATGACCAGACGGAAGCCCTCTTCATAGGGCTTCTGACCGATGGTAGCCGCCACAACGGCCTTGTTCTCCTGAATGAAGTAGATCTTCTCGCCGGGAGCATAGGCCTTTTTGGGCTCAAAAGCCTTGTAGCCGGCAGCCAGCAGCATCTGCTCGCTGACAACGGCAGCCTCGCGCTCGGTCTTGGCGCTGTCCATAAATTTCTTGTAGCCCTCGGCAAAGGCAGCAGCCTTTTCCTTTACGTCTGCCTGCTTGTCGGCAGCATATTCGGGGGTGTAGAGCAGCTTTTCGGCGTACTCTTTTGCAGTAAGTTTCTCACTCATGATTTTTTGCTCCTTAACTTTTTATCATTGACCTGCGTACAGACGCTGATAGGTCTGATAGCAGGCGGTGATCTTGTTAACGTAGTGGTGCATCTGGTTATAGGGGAAGCCCTGCAGGGTCTCCCCGTCTGCCGAGTGCTCCTCCATCTGCAGCAGCTGATCCACTGTGCCCCAGCCGCTGTGGTAAGCCGCTGCCGCCGTGGATACATCTCCTTTGTAGCGATCCATACAAAGGTGCAGGTAGCAGCACCCGAACCGGATGGCATTGTCGGGGCTATAGAGGTCGGCAAAGGTCAGCGGCTCCTCCGGGGCGATCTTGCTGCGCATCCAGAGAAAAGTCTCCTCGGTCATCTGCATCAGGCCCCGGGCGTCCACACTGGAGGTAGCCTGCGGGTCAAAGCCGCTTTCGGTGCGGATAAAGGCGTAGACTAAAAGCGGATCCAGCTCGTAGACTGCCGCCCATTTTTCCACCAGCTGCTCGTACTTGCGGGGGTACAAAAGCTGCTCTGCCCGGTTGCACAAAGGCGGCACAGCGCACACCGTAAGCACCACAGCCAGGCACAACGCCGCCAGCCGCAGCATCAGCTGACGGCGGCGCTGCTGTTTGCGGCGGCGCAGCTTTTCCCGCGCTGCGCGGCGTTCCCGGGCGGCTATGGGGTCATAGGCTTTTTCATAGTTTTGTTCGTTCAAGGTGCTGCCGTCACGCCCCCTTCTGCCTGCAGCTGCTCACACAGGCGGGCGGCTGCGGCTTGCAGCGCCTCCAGCCCGGCATCGTTATGCAGGGTGTAGTCTGCCTGTGCGGTCAAGGTCTCTTCCGAAGTCTGGGCATTCAGGCGGCGGGCTGCCATCTCCGGCGAGATGCCGTCCCGCGCCACGATGCGCGCCACGCTGGTCTCAAAGGGTGCGGTGACCACGCACAGGCGGTCGCACTCCGCCTGCGCCGCCGTGCCGACGATGACCGCACCGTCCAGCACAAAAAGGGGCGCACCGGCGGCCTGCGCCGCGCACTTTGCCGCCCGGATGCGTGCCACGATGGCAGGGTGGGTCAAGCGGTCCAGCGCAGCCTTGCCCTCCGGGGTGGCAAAGGCGCGGTCAGCCAGCAGGCGGCGGTCCAGCGTGCCATCCGGGCGAAGGATATCCCCGCCGAACTGCGCCGCAAGCTGCGGCAGCAGCGGCGAGCCGGGCAGCAGAATCTCCCGGCTGAGCTGGTCGGCGTCCGCCAGCGGCACACCGTGGGCGGCAAATACCGCTGTGACCGTGGACTTGCCACAGCCGCTGCGCCCTGTGATACCCAAGGTGATCATAGGTCGATTACCCGGAAGGCAGCCGCGCGGATGAGGCGGTTGTACACCGCCATGGACAGACCGTCCTTCTGCGGGCAGCGGGCGTAGACCACGCCGTCGCCCTGCTCATCCAGCGCCCGCAGGGAGCGGAAGATGTGCTTTGCCTGATCGGCACCGTCCCCCTCGCGACCATATTCCACGCAGGGCACGTCCAGCTTTGCGCTTTCGCCGGTAAAACACAGGCAGCTGGGGTTCTCGTTTTTATGGACGTCCACATAGGCCTTGAATTGCTCAAAGGTGCCGTTGAGCAGGGTCACATCGGCCTTGGGGGCGTAGTGTTTGTACTTCATGCCCGGGCTGCGCACCACGGCACCCTCCGGCAGCTTTTCCAGAATGGCCTTGGACACTTCTACCTCTTCGCCGAGGGCGCGTTCCAAGTCCTCCAGCGTGATGTGACCGGGGCGGAACAGGGTAGGCTTCTCCCCCACAACCGATACCACGGTGCTCTCCACGCCCACATCGCACTCGCCGCCGTCCAGAATCAGCGGCAGGCGGCCGTCCATATCGGTGAACACATCCTGCGCATTGGTGGGGCTGGGCTTACCGGAAAGGTTGGCACTGGGGGCGGCAAAGGCACAGCCGCTCTGTTGGATGACCGCCCGCGCCACCGGATGGCTGGGCATACGGATGCCCACGGTATCCAGCCCGGCGCAGCATTCATTCGCTACCTCCGGCCCGCGCGGCATGATGATGGTCAGCGGCCCGGGGCAGAAGGCTGCCATCAGCAGCTGGGCACGCTCCGGCACCTCGCTGACAAGACCCGGCAGCATCTCCGGCCCGGTGACGTGGACGATGAGGGGGTTATCCTGCGGGCGTCCCTTGGCTACAAAGATATTGCGCACCGCCGCACCGTTGCGGGCATCGGCGGCAATGCCGTAGACTGTCTCTGTGGGCAGGGCTACAAGCTGTCCCTGCCGCAGCAGCTGCGCGGCTTCGGCTACGCCTGCTTCATCGGCAGGCAAAACTCTGGTTTTGATTTCCATACGAATCATCGTTCTTTCTATCTGTAAAGTATTGTTGCTTGTCAGACATTTTTATCGTTTTTACGGTTATTCTGCGCCCGCAGAATCGGCGCTCATCCGCCCAGCCTTTGCAGCTTTTCAGTCTGCTCTCGGGTGGCAAGGGCATCGATCACCTCGTCCAGATTACCGTCCATGATCTTTTCCAGATTGTGGACAGTCAGACCGATGCGGTGGTCGGTGCAGCGGTCCTGCGGGAAGTTATAGGTGCGGATCTTCTCGCTGCGGTCGCCGGTGCCCACCTGCCCCTGACGCTGGGCGTTGATGGCATCCTGCTGCTCCTTCTGCTTTTGCGCAAGCAGGCGGCTGCGCAGGATCTCCAGCGCTTTATCCTTGTTCTGGAACTGGCTGCGCTCGTTCTGGCACTCCACCACCGTACCTGTGGGGATATGGGTCACGCGGATAGCGCTGGAGGTCTTGTTGATGTGCTGACCGCCCGCACCGGAGGAGCGGAAGGTGTCAATGCGCAGGTCCTTCATGTCCAGCGCAAAGTCCACCTCCTCTGCCTGCGGCATCACCGCCACGGTGGCGGTGGAGGTATGGATACGGCCTTGGGTCTCGGTCTCCGGCACACGCTGTACCCGGTGCACCCCGCTTTCGTACTTGAGGCGGTTATACGCGCCTGTGCCGTCCACCGAGACGATGGCTTCCTTTACGCCGCCAAGCTCGGTCTCGTTCAGGTTGAGCACTTCCAGTGTCCAGCCGCGGTTCTGGGCGTACATGGTGTACATCCGCAGCAGGCTGTGGGCAAACAGGGCGGCTTCCTCGCCGCCGGCGCCACCGCGGATCTCCATGATGACGTTTTTGCCGTCGTTCACGTCCTTGGGCAGCAGCAAAATTTTGAGATTATTTTCCAGCTTTGCCACATCTTGACTTTTTTCGCTGATTTCCTGCTGTATCATCTGCTTGAAGTCCGGGTCAAGTGTTCCGGGCTCCTCCAGCAGGGCTTTGGCCTGCGCCAGATGATCCAGCGCGGTCTGCCAGTCCCGGTAAGCGTCCACCACTGGCTCGGTGTCGTGGTACTCCCGCATCAGTTTGCGGAACAGTGCCGGGTCGGCGGCGGTATCGGGCTGGTTCAGCCGCATGGAAAGCTCCTCAAAGCGGCGGCAGACCGCATCCATCCGGGAAGAAATATCTTGCATTCTTGCAGTTCTCCTTACAAATTCGTTCCGGTTCGGGTGCGTTGGCTGCGCTACTGTGCGCTGCCGGGCTTTACCACCTTTTTGATGTTCTTTTCAATTTTGGCGCGGGGCAGCATGACCTCGCGTCCGCAACCGGTGCAGCGGATCTTAAAATCCATGCCCACCCGCAGCACCTCGAAGCTGGATGCCCCGCAGGGGTGCTTTTTGCGGGTGAGGATGGTATCTCCCACAGCGATGTCCATATTTATCCGACCTCTCCCTTCATTTCTGCCGCGCAGACGCCCGGCAGACCCTGTGTGTGCCGCCGCCCGCATGGCGGGTGCTGCGCATACAGATATAGTATAATGCAAAGCCGCACAAAATGCAAATATCTGCGCACACTGCTGCATATCGTTGTAGCATCGCACAGAGACCCGAAAACCATATAGAAAGAGGAATGAAACATGATGCAAGCTTATCGTACCGAAAACAGTTACCGCTCTGCCGCCCGTCTTTCTCCTGCCGAGCTGCGGGCTGCCATGACCAGCGGCGAAATTTTACAAGCCACCGCCCTTGCCTTTGACACCCGGCGGCAGCTGCGGTTTGAGCTGGGCGGGGTCAAGGCAGTGATGCCCTTTGCCCAGTGCGCAGACGGTGCCGAGGCAGGCACCGTGCGGGACATTGCAGTGCTGACCCGGGTGGGACGCCCCACCTGCTTTGTCATCGAGGGGCTGGACACGGACGAAGACGGTGTGCCCTGCTACCGGCTATCCCGCGCCGAGGCGCAGCGGCTGTGCAAGGCAGAGTATCTGGACACCCTTTCGCCCGGGGATATCCTGCCCTGCACCGTGACCCACATCGAGCCGTTCGGCGCGTTCTGTGACGTGGGCTGCGGTATCAGTGCCCTGCTGCCCATCGACTGTATGTCGGTAAGCCGCATCTCCTCCCCTGCCGACCGGGTAAGCGTGGGGCAGCAGATTTTGTGCGCCATCAAGAACAGAGATGCGCAGGGGCGCTTTGTGCTGACCATCCGGGAGCTGCTGGGCACATGGGCAGAGAACGCCGCCCGGTTCACTGTGGGCGAAACGGTGGTGGGCATCGTGCGCAGCGTGGAGGAATACGGCACTTTTGTGGAGATCGCGCCGAACCTTGCCGGTCTTGCCGAAAGCTGCACCGGTCTTGCGCCCGGACAGGCAGTAAGCGTCTACATCAAAAACATTCTGCCGGAAAAAATGAAGATCAAACTGGTCATCGTGAACCACGCCCTGAGCCAGCCCCACCGGTTTGAGCTGCGGTACTTTATCACCGAGGGGCATTTGGACCGGTGGGTGTACTCCACACCGGAATGTCCCAAGCGCATTGAGACAGATTTTGCCGTTGCGGCTTGCAATCCGGGCTGAAAGCCTTTATACTAATAGAAAGAGTTTTTGCCTGCCCGCTGCCCGCCCTTTCCGCAGCGGCGCAGACCTTTTGATACCATGTGAAAGCGCAAGGGGGATGTAAGGAACGATGAGCGCCAATGATGCTTTTACCGCCGGTGTCCGTCCCGGCGGCCTGACCAGCAGTACCGAGATCCGGCTGCTGCTGTGCTATCTGGTGAAAAA
This sequence comes from Clostridiales bacterium, assembly GCA_963654645.1. Classification (GTDB taxonomy): domain Bacteria; phylum Bacillota; class Clostridia; order Oscillospirales; family Ruminococcaceae; genus Faecalibacterium. The sequence continues at coordinate 11,628 of CAVKCU010000010.1, forward strand.
CGCCGGTCCCATTACCCGGCAGGAGATCGAAAACGCCCTGATGGAGGAAGCCCTCGTCAACTATTTTGAGATCGGCTCCTGTCTGGACGATATCACAAAACAGGACTTAGTCACCCTGACCGGTGACAGCTACGCCATTACCGACAAAGGACGCAAGGTGGCGCAGGAGCTGGCCTACGACCTGCCCCGCAGCGTGCGGGAGCGCGCAGTAGCTGCCGTGCTACGTTGCCAGACATGGGCCCGCAAGGAAGCCAAGTACAGTGCCAGCATCACCGAGAAGGCAGACGGGCACTGCACTGTGCGCTGCACTGTAAAGGGACTGGACAGTGAGCTGTTCTGTCTGGAGCTGGGTGCGCCCGACCGGCTGAGCGCCGAACTGGTGAAGAAGCAGTTCATCCTGAAGGGCAACGAGATCTATCAGCTGCTGATCAACAAGCTGACCGAGGAAGACAAATAAGATAGAACGATCCCCGCCCGCTGTAAGCAGAACTTACGGTGGGCGGGGATTTTTTAAGATACACCCTAGATCAGGATACAGATCAGTCCGGTGCAGCCCTCGTTGATGACCCGCTCCAGCGTTTCCTGCAGGCGGGTGCGGGCTTCCTGCGGGATGTGGAGCAGCTTGTTCTGCAAGCCGTCGTTTACCAGCTCGTGCAGACTTTTTCCAAAGATGTTAGACTCCCACAGCTGCACCGGGTCGTCCGCAAAGTCGGCCAGCAGGCTCTGCACCAGGTCCTCGCTCTGCTTCTCGGTGCCCACGATGGGGCTCAGCTCGGTGTGGATGGTGGCTTTCATCATCTGGATGGAGGGCGCACAAGCTTGCAGCCGCACCCCGCAGCGCCCGTCCTGATGCACGATCTCCGGCGGTTCCAGATGCAGCTCGTCGATGGAGGGCATCACGATGCCGTAGCCGGTGGCTTCCACCTGCTCCAAGGCGCTGCGCACCTTCTCGTAGGCGCGCTTTGCCCGGGCAAGCTCCATGATGCAGGGCATCAGCCCGGCTTCGTCCCCGATATCCAGCCCGGTCTGCTCGCTGAGCACCTGATAAAAGATCTCCGGCTTCAGCTCCACACTTACCCGCACACTGCCGGCGGCAAGGTCTGCCCCTGCCACCGCCGAGCGCTGCACGGCGTCGCATTCCAGCGCAGGTGCGTCTGTTCCGGCGGGCAGATCCTTCATGCGGGACACCCGCTCCGCCAGCTGCATGGCGGCTGCATACACCTGTGTTTGCAGCCAGTGCCCGGGCTCCAGCATGGTCACCCAGCGGGGCAGGGCAAAATCCAGCTCCTGCACCGGGAACTCGTACAGCACCTGCCGCAAGATCTCCCCCAGCATGGCAGCGTCCAAGTCCACGCAGCTTACCGGCAGCACAGTGCGGCGGTAGTCCCGCGCCATACCCTCAGCCAGCTGCCGGGTCTCCGGCGCGTCCGGGTGGGTGCTGTTGAGCAGGATGATATAGGGCTTGCCCAGCGCTTCCAGCTCCGTGATGACCCGCCTTTCCGCCTCTGCGTAGCCCGCCCGGGGGATGTCGCTGACCGAGCCGTCGGTGGTGACCACCACCCCGATGGTAGAGTGCTCACAGATCACCTTGCGGGTGCCGGTCTCTGCGGCAAGGTCAAAGGGCACCTCCTGCTCGAACCATGGGCTTTTGACCATGCGGGGCTTTGCGTCCTCCTCGTGCCCCATGGCACCCTCCACCATGTAGCCCACGCAATCGATCAGCCGCACCCGGCACGCCCCGCCGCCCTCCAGCTGCAAGGGCACGGCAGTCTCCGGGATGAATTTAGGCTCGGTGGTCATAATGGTGCGCCCTGCTGCGGACTGCGGCAGCTCGTCCCGGGCACGCTCCCGGGCGGCGGCAGAGCCGGACATGGCGGGCAGCACCAGCTGCTCCATGAACCGTTTGATAAAGGTGGATTTGCCGCTGCGCACCGGCCCCACCACACCGATGTAGATATCCCCGCCGGTGCGTGCGCCGATCTCGCGACAGATGCTGTTCTGTTCCTGTTTCTCCAAGGTCCTTCTCCCCTTCCTGTTGCGCTGCGCACCGCGCCCGTAGAGGTGGGTGTGCTCGTTGTATCGTATGAAAAGGGAGCGCTTATTATGCCGGGACAGTTTTGAATGCCCTGCGCTTTATAATTGTACTTCAGGAAAATCAAAAAAGAGCTGCCATGCAAAACGCACAGCAGCTCTCGGAAAGGTTTTATGAGATCACGGAGTCAGGCGGTTGGGGCCGCGGAACAGGAACTCGGCGTCCTTGATGCTCAAACCGCACAGCAGCATGGTCAGGCGGTCGATGCCCAGACCGAAGCCGCCGTGGGGCGGGCAGCCGTACTGGAAGAACTCCAGATAGAACTTGACGTCCTCGGCCAGACCCTTTTCCTCAGCCTGCTTCTTCAGCACCTCGTAGCGGTGCTCACGCTGAGCACCGGTGGTGATCTCCACGCCGCGCCAGATCAGGTCGTAGCCCTGCGGCACACCGTTCTCGTCGCGCATGTGGTAGAAGGCACGCTTCTCGGCAGAGTAATCGGTGATGAACAGGAACTCGTGACCGTAGTGCTTCTTAACCCAGTCGTAGCTCAGGCGCTCGGCCTCGGTGGTCAAATCGCCCTTCTCGCTCTCGTCCACGGTGTAGCCAAACTCTTCTTCCAGCGCCTTGTACAGGTCTGCCAGCTTGACCACCGGGAACGGGGTGGTGGGCACGATGACCTCCTGCCCGAACAGCTCCTTGATCTGATCGCCGTAGCTGTCCTTAACAGCCTGCAGACCGGCGGTCAGCAGCTCCTCCTCCATCTTCATCACGTCCTTGAAGGAGGTGATGTAGCTGAACTCCAGATCAAAGCCGGAGAACTCGGTAGCGTGCTTGTTGGTATAGCTCTTCTCGGCACGGAACACGGGACCGGTCTCGAAGATACGCTCAAAGCCGGCAGCCATAGCCATCTGCTTATAGAACTGGGGGCTCTGTGCCAGATAGGCGTTGCGGTCGAAGTAGTCCACCTTGAACACCTCAGAGCCGCTCTCGCTGGCAGCAGCGATCAGCTTGGGGGTGTGGATCTCGATGAAGTTGCGGTCCAGCAGGAACTTGCGCATAGCGTTGACAAAGCAGCTCTGTGCCTTGAACATCAGCTGGTTCTCGTCGGTGCGCAGGTCGATCCAGCGGTAGTCGATGCGCTGGTCGATGCTGGAGCGCTCCACAGCCTTCTTTTTCTTGGTGGCTGCGATCTCCTTGCGGACGATAGGCAGTGCATCAGCGGTGCTCTCTACCTCGATGCTCTCGGGGATCATCTCCACGCCGCCCATCTTGACGTAGTCGTTCTCCATCACTTTACCGGTGACGGTGATGACAGAGTCCGGGGTGAGCTGGTCGATGGTATCCACCAGCTCGGGGTGGTCGGCCTTTTCTACCGTGATCTGCAGCTTGCCGGTAATATCCTTCAGCACGATAAATGCCATATACTTGCTGTTGCGCAGGTTCTCGATAAAGCCCTGCACCTTCACCGTGCCGCCGATGGCCTTTTGAGCCTCATTGATATAGGTGCGTTCCATATACAGGAATCCTCCTTTAACGTCTTGTGTACTGTTTTATTATACGCTTTTCAGGGGATAAATCAAGAGATATCCTGATTTCAGTCTGCCCCCGCCGCGCATACCGCAAAAAGAGGCCGCTGCACAAAACACTGTGCAGCAGCCTTTCTGCCAAATCTGTAAAAGGGCGGGCACTTATGCGTCCTGCAGCTCGCCGCGGCTGGCAGCCTTGAGGTAGGCGAAGATAAACTCATCGATATCGCCATCCATCACGGCGTCCACGTTGCCGGTCTCGTAGTTGGTGCGGTGATCCTTGACCATGGTGTAGGGCATGAACACATAGCTGCGGATCTGGTGGCCCCAGGCGATCTCGTTCTGCACGCCCTTGATATCGTCGATCTTATCCATGTGCTGCTGCTTGGCGATCTGGTACAGCTTTGCCTTCAGCATTTCCATGGCGTAATCGCGGTTCTGGAACTGGCTGCGCTGGGTCTGGCAGCTGACCACGATACCGGTGGGCTTGTGGATCAGACGGACAGCGGAAGAGGTCTTATTGATGTGCTGACCGCCGGCACCGGAGGAGCGGTACACCTGCATCTCGATATCCTCGGGGCGGATGTCCACCTGAATGGTGTTATCCAGCTCCGGCATGACTTCCAGAGACGCAAAGCTGGTCTGGCGGCGGGCGTTGGCATCAAAGGGAGAAACGCGCACCAGACGGTGCACGCCGTTCTCGCTCTTGAGCAGACCATAGGCGTTGGCGCCCTTGACCATCATGGAGGCGCTCTTCAGGCCGGCTTCGTCGCCGTCCTGATAGTCCAGCACCTCCACGGTCATCCCGTGTGCCTGTGCCCACTTATTATACATACGGTACAGCATCTCCGCCCAGTCCTGTGCCTCGGTGCCGCCGGTGCCTGCGTGGAAGGTAAGAATGGCGTTGCTGTGGTCGTACTCGCCGTTCAGCATGGTCATCAGCTGCAGTTCCTCCACAGCCTTGCCCACGTTGTTCACAGCCTCCTCGGCCTCGGGGATCATGGCGGGGTCGTACTCCTCGTCCAGCATTTCCAGCATGGTCTCGGCGTCATCGTACAGACCCTGCAGCTTTTCAAAGCGGTTCAGCTTACCCTTCAGGTCGCCGACCTCGTCAAACACCTTCTTGCTCAGCTCTGCGTCATCATAAAAGCCGGGGCGGGACATGGTGTGCTCCAGCTCCTGCACGCGCTTGCGGCTTGCTTCAATGGCCAGTGCTTCCTCCAGGTCCTTAACGGCCTTGGCGTGCTCGGCCAGCTGCACCTTCAGTTCATCAGTCGTGATCATTCTCTAAGTTCCTCTCGTTCAAGGGTTTACATCAATAACAGTAATGTCCTCGGCGGCGTGCAAAACGCATGCGCAGCGCGCATTTTCCGCCCTGCCAAAAGACACAGTTTATACACAGATACTTCATTAGTATACCGAGAATCTGTGATAAAGTAAAGAGGAAAAATACTATCTTGCCGGATTTTTAAAGATTTTCACCTTTTCTTTTCATTCCCGGGGGAGTATAATACCAGTATGATCGATTTCACAGGAGGATATCATGCCGAAATATTATGGCTGTCCCTGTGAGGGCTGCGGCAAGCCGCTGACCCTTCAGGACGACATCGTGGTCTGCCCGGACTGCGGTGCACCGTATCACCGCACCTGTTACGAGAAGATGGGTCTGTGCATCCACGCCCCTGCCCATGGCGCAGGCTACGAGTGGAAGTTCCCTTATCAGGATGCACAGCTGCGCACCTGCCCCGCCTGTGGGGAGCGCACTCTGCGCAGCGAGAGCGTCTGCCGCTGCTGCGGCGCTGCCCTGCCCCCCGAGAGCGCAGAACAGCCCAACGACCGCGCCGCCGCCAGCGCCGAACAGAACCGGGATTTTGATTACAGCGGGATGTACCGGGACGAAATGTACCGAAACTTTACGGAAAAGGTCGTTGACCCGGTGCACCGCAACGTGCGCGCCGCCTTTGGCAAGGATGAGCTGATCGACGGAATCCCTTATCAGGACTGGGTGGATTTTATCGGTACGGCTGCGCCGGTCTACCTGAACGATTACAGCCAGATGCAGCTGCGCCACTCCAAGATCTCCATGAGCTTTTCGGCACTGCTGTTCGGCCCGTTCTACTTTTTCTACCGCAAGGCGTGGAAGCCCGCCTTCGGTTTTCTTGCCGCAGAGCTGCTGCTGTTCGTCCCCACCTTAATTAGCATGATGCAGACCACCGGCAGCCCGCTGACTGCCGGCATCAGTGCCTCTGCGCTGGTGGTGCTGAGCCGCATCATGTCCTTCCTCAGCTTTGCGCTGATGCTGGTGCGGGGGCTGTACGGCAAATGGCTCTACCGCCGCAGCGCTGCGGCGCGCATCCGCCGCATCCGTGCCGAGTTTCCGGACCCGGAGCAGCGCCGCGCCGTGCTGAACGCGCAGGGCGGTGTCAGCATTGCAGCCTGCATTGGCGCGTTCATCCTGCTGATGATCGTAGGCAGCCTTTGTTCCATGCTGCTGGGGCCGGATCTGAACGCGCTGGTAGGCACCTTTATCTGACAATGGTTCACGCAGGAAGGGGATCCTGCTGAAGGGCACGGTTTGCCGTGCATAAAATGATAATTATGGGAGAATCATCATGAAAAAAGTTACCAAAGCCGTTATTCCGGCTGCAGGCCTTGGCACCCGTGTGCTGCCCGCCACCAAGGCGATGCCCAAAGGGATGCTGCCCCTCGTTGATAAGCCCGCCATCCAGTATCTGGTGGAGGAGGCTGTGCGCTCCGGCATTACCGATATCCTGATCATTCTGGGCCGCAACCAGAGCATTATTGAGGATCACTTTGACCGCAGCCCCGAGCTGGAGGAAAAGCTGGCAAAGCCCGGCAAGGAGAAAATGCTGGAAGAGTGTCTGGGCATTGCCAATATGGCTAACATCCTGTTCGTGCGTCAGAAAGAGACGCTGGGTCTGGGGCATGCGGTCAACACCGCCAAGGCTTTTACCGGCGATGATCCCTTTGTGGTCATTTACGGCGACGACGTGATCTGGGGCGAGGACCCGGTCTGCGCTCAGCTGATCCGTGCCTACGAGGAGTTTGGTCGCCCGGTTGCCGGTGTTTCCGCTGTGCCTTGGGAGGACGTGAGCCGCTATTGCAGCTTAAAGACCACCCCTATCCACGACAACTACTTCTTTGTGGATGATATGATCGAGAAGCCCAAGAAGGGGCAGGAATTCAGCAACTATTCCATTTTGGGCCGTGTGCTGCTGACCCCGGAGATCTACGAGATTCTCGCCCACACTAAGCCCGGTGCCGGCGGCGAGATCCAGCTGACCGATGCCATGGCAGAGTATGCCCGTACCCGCGGCGGCATGACCGCTGTGGAGTTTACCGGCAAGCACTACGATATGGGCAATAAACTTAAAGTCGTGGAGGCGCAGGTGGAGCTGGCATTGCAGCACCCCGAGATCGGCGAGGAGTTCCGCGCCTACCTGAAGGAGTTCTGCAAAACGCTGTAAAGATGCTGCACAAATAATAACGGGGCTGCTGCACGAAACCATGTGCAGCAGCCCCGCTTTTTGCATATATTCCGATGAAAAAGGGGTTCAGAAGCACCTGCAGGCGTTTCCGAACCCCAAATACAAACCTGATTTATTTTGCCTGACTGGGATGCAGTGCGGGCGGGCATTTGGTGAACATCGCCTTGAGCACCAGCGGGGTAGCCACGCTGGACACCACGATCAGCAGGATCACGGCGGTGAAGTAGACCGGGTCTACCACACCGATTGCCAGACCCTTCTGTGCCACGATCAGTGCCACCTCGCCGCGGGTCATCATGCCGACACCGACCTTCAGGGAGTCATCCCAGTTGAAGCGGCAGATCCTTGCAGCCAGACCGCAGCCGATGATCTTGGTGATCAGCGCCACCACCACAAAGCAGACGCAGAACAGTAAGATCTCCGGGGTCAGACCGCTGATATCGGTCTTAAGGCCGATGGAGACAAAGAAGATGGGAGCAAAGATGATATAGTTGCTGATGTCCACCCGGCGCTCCACATAGGGTGCGTCCTCCATGGTGCACAGCACGATACCCGCAATGTAGGCGCCGGTGATATCGGCAATACCGAAGTACTCCTCTGCAATATAAGCCATGGCAAAGCAGAAGGCCATACTTACAATGGTGATACGCTGAGTGTGGGGGTTGCGCTTGTCCAGCCACTTCATGGCGTAGTGCGCCACAAGGCCAACGCCCAGTGCGGTGGCAAAGAACAGCACGGTATTGAACAGCACCTTGCCCAGACCCGTACCGGTGCCGCTGCTGGCACCCAGCACACAGGTAAGCACCACGATGCCGATGACATCATCAATGACAGCGGCGCTGACGATGGTGGTGC
>CAVKCU010000011.1:0-19408 GCA_963654645.1 Clostridiales bacterium
TCAGCATGGCGTGCAGCTCGTTCTTGATCTTCTTTTCCAGTGCGTTGTGGATCAGTTTCAACTGGCTGTCCTTCTGCAGCATCTCACGGCTGATATTCAGACTCAGGTCCTGACTGTCCACGATGCCCTTTACAAAGCTGAAATAATCCGGCAGCAGGTCAGCGCACTTTTCCATAATAAGCACGCCGGAGGCGTACAGTGCCAGACCCTTCTCGTAGTCCTTGGTGTAGAAATCGTAGGGGCGGTGGCTGGGCACGAACAGCAGGGCGTTATAGTTGGCAGTACCTTCGGTGCGGCTCACGATGACCCGGGCGGGGTCTGCGTAATCGCCGAACTTATCCTTGTAGAAGCTGTTGTACTCCTCGTCAGTCACTTCGCTCTTCTGCTTCTTCCAGATGGGGATCATGCTGTTCAGGGTCTCCAGCTCGGTGTAGGTCTCCCACTCCGGCTTGTAGTCCTCGGGCTTGGGGTCCGGTTCCGGTTTCTGACGGCTCTTTTCGCGCTCCATCTGGATGGGGTAGCGCACATAGTCGCTGTACTTTTTCACGATGGCTACAATGCCGTATTCATCCAGGAAGTTGTCGTACTGCTCGGTGTCGGTGTCCGGCTTGATGTGCAGAATGATCTGGGTGCCCACGGTATCCTTCTGGGCGGGGGTCATCTCGTAGCCGTCCACACCGGAGGACTCCCACTGCCATGCCTCGTCCGAGCCATATGCCTTGGAGATAACGGTCAGCTTATCGGCAACCATAAAGGCGGAGTAGAAGCCCACGCCGAACTGACCGATGATGTCAATGTTCTCGTCCTTGTTGTCCTTTTTGAAATCCAGAGAACCGGAGTGTGCAATGGTGCCCAGATTCTGCTCCAGCTCTTCCTTGGTCATACCGATGCCGTTATCCTCTACGGTCAGGATGCGGTTTTCCTTATCGCGGGTGATGAGGATGCGGAAATCGCCCTTGTTCATGCCCACGGAGGTGTCGGTCAGGCTCTTATAATACAGCTTATCAATGGCGTCCGAAGCGTTGGAGATCAGCTCCCGCAGGAAGATCTCTTTATTGGTATAGATGGAGTTGATCATCATGTCCATCAGTTTTTTGCTCTCTGCCTGAAATTCTTTCTTGGCCATAATACAAAACCTCTTTTATCACATATTTGGTGCGCCGTGCCCGGTAAGCTGCCGGGAATACTTAGCACTCATAACTTCTGAGTGCTAATATACAACGACTTGCAGGGAAAATCAAGGCTTTTCATAAAAAGTTAAAAAAGTAGAAAGATTTGCTGCCCCGGTGCACGAAACGGTGCGCCGGAATCGTTTTATATATGAAGAACGGAATTTTCCTGAAAAGCTTTCCCACTTTTGCACAGACTGTGCTATAATGGAGCGAGTATGCTGGAAGGATGTGAGAAAATGTCAAAACAGGGCGATGCCGCTTACGCATGGTTTTTGCAGGGCTATAATTGCAGTCAGAGCGTGGTGGCGGCGTTTGCACCGCAGCTTGGTCTGACCGAGGAGATGGCACTGCGCCTCTCCGCAGGGTTTGGCGCGGGCATTGGTCGGATGCGGGAGGTGTGCGGGGCGTTTTGCGGCGTAGTGACTGTGCTGAGCATGGTCTATGCCGACCCTGCCGACCCCAAGGATAAATCCCGGATGTACGCACTGGTGCAGCAGGCGGCAGAGCAGTACCGCAGCCGCAACGGCGGCGACAGCATTATATGCCGGGAGCTGCTGGCAAAGGCGGGCGCTGCCCCCACCGTGGGCACGGCGGCAGAGGAACGCACTGCGGACTATTATAAAAAGCGCCCCTGCCCGGAACTGTGCCGTCTATGCGCCGACCTGTGCGCAGAATTTATAGCAGCCCACCCGGAGGGGCGGCACGGCTTTTATAAGGAGGATGCGTAAATGCAGCTTGAGCAACTGGAACTGACCGGCGGCGGTACGCTGACGCTTTACCTGCGGGAGAGCGTGGAAGCTATGCCGCACTTCCGGCGGCGCCCGCTGGTGCTGGTGGTGCCCGGCGGCGGCTATAATCACGTCAGCCCCCGGGAGGGCGACCCTGTGGCGCTGCAATTTGCGGCGGCGGGGTATCACACGGCGGTGCTGCACTACGCAGTAGGGGAGAGCGCCCGGGATGCGCTGCCCATGCGGCAGCTGGCACAGGCCATCGGCCTTGTGCGGCAGCACGCGGAGCAGTGGAATATCCTGCCGGAACAGATCGCCCTGTGCGGTTTTTCGGCGGGCGGGCATCTGGCGCTGTCCGGTGCGGTATGGGATATCCCCGGCATGGAAAACCAGCCGCGTCCTAACGCTTTGCTGCTGGCATACCCGGTGGTCACTGCCGGGGAATACGCCCACCGCGGCAGCTTTGTGCAGCTTTCCGGCACACAGGACGTTGCCGCCCACCAGCGCTTTACGCTGGAGGACAAAATTACGCCAGACGCACCGCCGGTGTTCGTCTGGCATACCATGGAGGACGAGACAGTCCCGGTGGAAAACACCCTGCTGCTGCTGAATGCTCTGCACAAGGCGGGCGTGCCGTGCGAGGCGCACCTGTTTGAAAAGGGACGCCACGGCACCAGCATCTCCACCCCGGAGGTGGACGCCGACAGCGCCCACCGCAACCGCTGGGTGCAGCTGGCGGTGGAGTGGCTGAACGATACCTTTTCCTTCAAGGCTTGATATAACCGACAGAAACAGGAAAAGCGTGTGTAAATTTTAGTCATACCTACAAAAAATTCACAAATAAACCGTTGACTTGCACAGGCGTATGCCGTATACTGTCCAACGGGGATAAAACCACGAAAGAAGGAAACAATAATGGTTATGGATCCCACACTGCCGCGCATCAAGGTGCGCGATCTGCTCATGCAGGCATTTCTCACCGGCTGGGAGCGCTCCGATAAGAGCACCTCACAGGACGAGTACCTGCAAAGCTCCATTCAGGTCATTGAGATGCTGCAGGTAGAGCCGGAAAACCTCTACGCGGAGGAAGGTCTTGGCTTGCCGGACGGCGAAGAGGTGGATCATCTGGACGATCTGCTGCGCGCAGACGGCTTCTGGCTGTATTATGGGGTGGAAGCGGAAAACTTCTTCCTCATCCAGTGGTACCCGGACGAGGCCGCTGCCAATGCAAAGCTTGCCCAGTTGGAAGAACTGGGCGATGGCAAGCAGTATCTGGTAGACCTGACCCTCAAGCGGGCAAACCCCTCCAAGGCCGAAAACTTCGGCAATTCCAACCCGGTGCAGCTCCGCTCCTGACATTTTGAGTTGAAAGGAAATTTTGCTCATGCAGCTTTCTGTTACGGAACGCGAACAGCTTTATGCCATTCTGGAAAAATACGATCAGAACCCCAAGGTGCAGCAGATGCGGGAGTTCATCCAGCACGGGGACGTTACCACCTATCAGCACTGCAAGAATGTGGTGCTGGTCAGCTGCTGGCTGAACCATCGGCTGCATCTGGGTGCAGACGAGACCTCGCTGGCGGTCGGCGCCTTCCTGCACGATTTTTACCTGTATGACTGGCACAAAAAGGGAACCTTCCACGGCATCCGCCGCCTGTTCGAGATGCACGGCTTCTCCCACCCGGGCTGCGCCTGCGTCAATGCAGAACAGGTGTTCCATATCACCAAAAAGGAACAGAGCATTATTTCCAGTCATATGTGGCCGCTGACCTTCCGTCATGTGCCCAGCTGCCGCGAGGCGATCATCGTCTGCCTTGCTGATAAGTACTGTGCTGTGGTGGAAAGTATGTTCAAGCGCAGCCGTGTGGCTGCCGCCAAAAACGCCGACGGCGAATACGACGAGTGGTAAAACTGAATTATTGCAAATGAAAGGAGCCGCTGCACCCAAAAAAGTGCAGCGGCTCCTTCTGCTTTATGCTCCTACTTCGTAAAGAGGCAGACGGGGAAAATCCGCAGATTTTCCCCGTCTGCAAATAAAAATAATCATTCCGCTAAAAATGGTCAGAGCGCAGCGGAGACCATATCCAATCGTTAAAGCGGCTGGTCACAGCTTTTTGAACCCTTCCGGTTCGTCTGCAGCGGCGCGGCGCTCCATTAGATAGGTGTCCAGCCAGCGACCGTGACAGTCCCGCGCAATGCGCTCCCGGCGTCCCACCAGCCGGAAGCCGCACTTGGCGTGCAGGGCACGGCTGGCGGCGTTGTCCTGCAAAACGGTGGATTGCAGCGTCCAGTACCCGGCCTTTTCGGCAGCAGCGCACAGGGCGCTCAACAGCCGAAAGCCCAGCCCATGCCCCCGGAACTGCTCGCCTACATAGATGCTCACCTCAGCCACGCCCCGGTAGCACCAGCGGGGGTCTACCCGGTGCAAGGCGCACCACCCCGCCAGCACCCCGCCGGAAAGAATGACCAAGCGGCACTCCTTTGTGTGGGAGGCATCCCACGCGGTATAGGGCGGGCATTCAGTCTGGAAGGTTGCGTATTCCGTGGCGATGCCCTCAACATAGATTCTGGAGACTGCGCTCCAGTCCTCCGGCGTCATAGACCGGATGATGATCTTATCCATACTTTCATCCTCGGCGGGCCGAAAATTGCCCGCATTCTCTTTCCACTCCCGGATAAGCTTCAGTATAGCAGAATTTGCCGGATGGTACAAGAAGCGGACTGCACAGAAATTGCTTTGACATCCCGCCTGTTTGTGATACAATAAAAGTGTTAGTACGTAGAGCGGAACGCTATATGTCAGGACGGAGGACACATGAATAAAAAAATTTATATGCTGCTATGCGTGGCATGCCTGCTGTTTGGTCTGGCAATGCCTGCTTTTGGGGCAGAATTGGGTGAACCGAATATCACTGCGCAGACTACGATGAGGGAATTGCGTGAGAATCCGAGCATCAAGGGATCGGGGTACTATACATACAGCAATGAATGGACAGAAAAAGATACCCGCTGGATGGACACTACGATCGAGTCGTATGTGGGCGCACCGGAAGCGCAGGATGTAGTAAGCGCAATGAACCTTGTGATTGAAAACTATAACAAGGGCGTGCAGGTTACATGGCAGGTATACAGCCCGGAAGAGATCGCAGAAAATGTGCAGCTGGGTATGGTACAGTTGTACTACTTTCCAGCAGATACGAGCAACGCCAAGTTTGCAATTGTTGTGCCGGGCAACGGTGGGACTACGACCTCGGAATTGGGAGAGGGCGGCTCTATGGCGTGGCAGCTGCATGAAGCAGGCTATGCCGTGTTCGTGCTGCGCTACCGTTCCTTTATGGAAGCGGCGAATAATGCGCCTGTGTGGGATATTGGCAATGCAGTGCGTTATGTGATCGATCATGCTGCGCAGTTTGATGTGCAGCCAGATGATTATGCGCTGGTTGGCTTTTCTTCCGGAGGTCAGATCGTGGGCTTGATCGGTTCGGATTCCCCCCAATTTGGCTATCAGGCATTTGGTATTCCGCAGCCGGCAGCATTGCTTTTGGGCTATCCCATCAATAATTTTGCAGAGGTCAAGCCAGTGTACCATCTGGTGATCGATCCTGCGACACTGAGCTGGCGCTATTACTGGACTAATATTTCAGATGTGGTAAATGAAAATTATACGCCTGTCTTTTTCTGGTACGGAAAAAACGATGTATATATGAAGCGGATGGGCTTTTCGCTGCAGGGACCAACACTGCAGCGGGCGCTGGAGGATTACGGCGTCACCTATAAATGCCTTGTGTTTGAAAATGCACCGCATGCTATCGGTACTGCCCGCGGCACCGATGCAGAAGGGTGGGTGCAGCAGGCAATTGAATTCTGGGAGCAGCAGACTGCTGCCTGAAGCCCTTTAAGAGCAAAAATATCGAAAAGCGGCAGTGCTTCGGACAGGGTGCCTGCTGTGGAGGAGCTATGAGAAAAACAGTCCGGGTGCTGCTGTGCGCCGTTTGTCTTACCGTATGTATGGCGCTTCCCGTTTTTGCGGCGGAATATGGGGAACCCAATATCACCCCGCAGATGACGATGAAAGAGATCCGCGCAAACCCTTCCATTGCCGGCTGCGGCATTTCTACCTACGGCAACGGCGATGCTGACAGCCTGCTGCTGCGCCGGATGTTTGAGAACCGAACGCTGGAACGCTATGTCAGTGCATCGCAGGCAGAGGACTGCGCTGCCGGGCTGAATCTGGCGATCCGGAATTACAATGCTGGAATGCAGGTCACCTATCAGGTCTACACCCCGGAGGAGATCGCCGCAGACTCTTCGCTGGGCGCGGTGCAGCTGTATTATTTTCCATCCGATACACCGGGCTCCCGCTATGCGGTGGTTCTGGGCGGCAATGTGGCTATGACCAGCGGGGAGCTGCGGGAGGGCGTAGCTACCGCAGCACAGCTGCATGAAATGGGGTATACCGTGTTTGTGCTGCGGCACAGCATCTGGCTGGATCTGGAAAATAACGGCCCGCTGCGGGATCTGGGGCGTGCAGTGCAGTTCATCGATCAGCACGCACAGCAGTTTGCAGTGCAAAGAGAAAACTACGCACTCTTTGGCTATTCCTCCGGCGGACATCTGATCGGACTGTTCGGTTCGGAGCAGCCGTATGGGTACAAAGCCTACGGCGTGCCGCAGCCGGGAACACTGGTGCTGAGCTATGCCGTCAATGATTTTTCGGAGGTGAAGCCGGTGTATCATGCGATCATGGATACCGGCGTCTGGGATTGGCGTTATTATTGGTCCAGCATTTCAAGCATTGTCACACAGGACTATCCGCCGGTGTACTTCTGGTACGGAGAAAACGACTGGGTCCTGCCCCTGATGGTGTCCGGTGCGCAGGGTCCGGCGCTGCAAAAGGCACTGGAGGAACACGATGTACCGTATGAAATGCGTGTTTATGCTAACGCAAAGCACGCAGTAGGTATCGGACGCGGCACGGATGCCGAGGGCTGGATCACAGACGCAGTAGCTTTCTGGGAGCAGCAGACCGCTGCCTGACCATAAATAAAAAAGGAGTAGAACATGATGGATCAGAATACTTGTTTTGCATACCTGAACATGGAACTGCCGGATGATATCCGCCGCCTGAAGGAGGCGGGCTACTACGATGCCGCCATTGCGCGCATCGACGCCTGTCTGGCAGAGGACTGGACTGCCAGCCAGAACCAGCCCCTGCACCCGCAGGGCGCACTGCCGGTAAACCCCACCCCCCACGGGGTGGATGCATGGCGGCAGGGTCTGCTGGCGCACCGGGAGATTCTGCGCCGTCTGCCGCGGGATTACACCCTGACTGCCGAGCAGCTGCTGAGCCAGCTGCAGGCCGCCCTGCGGGACTTTACTGCTGAAGAATTTGCCGCGCTGGACGCTGCCGGGCAGATGGACTGGCGCTTTGTGGAGGGGCAGAAGCGCTACATCTACCGCGCCGCTGAAACGCTGGTGGCTACCCATCCCGACCTTGCCGCCCGCCAGCTGGACCCGCCCGTCCCGGAGCGCAGCTGGGATCGTTTTGAGCCCCAGCACGACCAGATGGTGCGCACCGGCGCAGTCAGCGCAGACATCACCCTGCGCACCAGCATCGGCATGACTGACGAGACCTTTGCCCGTGCCCTTGCCGCCGCAAAGGCCGAGGGCAGAAACACCGTGCACGTCAAAGTGTGGCTGCCGCTGCCCGCTGCCTGCCCGGCACAGAGCAGCATCACGCTGGACAGCTTTACCGCGCAGCCCACTTATATCGCACCGGAAACCGCACCCCAGCGCACCGCATATTGGGAGGCGGACCTTGCCGAGAACTGCTGCTTTGGGGCGCAGTACAGCTACCGCAGCACCGCGCACTACGCCGCCCCGCTGGAACTGCACGCCGACCCGGTGCAGCCGGACTTTGACACCGCCGAGCAGCTGCCCCACATCGCCTTTACCCCCTATATGAAGGCACTGGCTGCGCAGCTGACCGAGGGCATCACCGACCCGGTGCAGAAGGCAAAGCGCATCTACGATTACGTCACCCTGAATGTGCACTACCACTTCCAGCCCATGTATTTTGTGCACGAGAACATCACCGATAATTGTGCCCGCAGCCGCCGGGGCGATTGCGGCGTGATGGCGGCTACCTTCATCACCCTTTGCCGCATTGCAGGCATCCCGGCAAAGTGGCAGAGCGGCATGGTGGCACGGCCTGAGACAGCCGGCTGTCACGACTGGGCGATGTTCTATATTGCCCCCAAGGGCTGGATGTACGCCGATTGCTCTGCCGGTGCGTCCATGGCGCGTGCAGGCAACGAGAAGATGCGTCTGCACTACTTCGGCAATCTGGACACCGACCGTATGGTAGCTAACAGCGACATCTGCGCACCCTTCGACCCGCCCATGTGCGCCTTCCGCGCCGATCCCTGTGATAATCAGGTAGGCGAGATGGAGGTAGACGGCGTGGGTCTGTACGGTCAGCAGGTGGAGACCACGCAGGAGATCGTAAAGCATCAGGAAGTATAAGCACATCCGGGTCTGCCGTTACCGCACGACCCGGATTTTTGAGTTAAAGGAGAACCGGTTTATGGAATTTTTGGCAGGACTGTACACGCTTCTGCTGGTAGCCATCTGTCTGCTGCAGGCGCTTTTACTGTACCGCACCGGCAAGCCCGCAGCCCGGCAGAACGACGAAGCCCTGAAGGAGTGGCTGCGCCAGCAGCTGGAAGCGCAGGCGCGGGTGCTGGAAGAAAAGCAGGCGCAGCAGGCACAGCAGAATCTGGCTGCGATGGCGCACATCAGCGATACGCTGCAAACCGCAGTGCAGGGCATGAGCAGCACCCTGACGGCAGGGCAGAACACCCAGCAGCAGACCATGGAGCAGCGCTTGCAGGGGCTGGAAGCCTCCAACGCCCGCAAGCTGGAGGAAATGCGCAAAGCACTGGTAGACGGTCTTGCTGCCATGCAGGCGCAGAATGCCCAGAAGCTGGACGAGATCCGCCATACCGTGGACGAGCAGCTACAGGACGCGCTGCAAAAGCGGGTGACCGAAAGCTTTAAGGCAGTCAACGACCAGCTGGAACAGGTGTACAAGGGCTTGGGCGAGATGCAGAGCCTTGCCGCCGATGTGGGCGGGCTGAAACAGGTGCTTTCCGGCGTCAAGACACGCGGCATTCTGGGCGAGATCCAGCTTGGCGCAATCCTGGAAGAGATCCTTGCGCCGGAGCAGTACGACACCAACGTAGCCACCATCCCCGGCAGCACCCAGCGGGTGGAGTACGCCATCCGGATGCCCGGCGCAGACGGCAACAGCGTCTGGCTGCCCATCGACTCCAAATTCCCCGGCGATACCTACGCCCACCTGCAGGACGCACAGGCCTCCGGCGATGCGCAGGCAGTGGAAAACGCCCGCCACGCGCTGGAACTGGTGCTGCGCAGCGAGGCAAAGGATATTCGGGAAAAATATGTGGAGCCGCCCTATACCACAGCCTTCGGTATCTTGTTTTTGCCCTTTGAGGGGCTGTATGCCGAGGTGGTGAACGCCGGGCTGCTGGAGGTCTTGCAGCGGGATTATCAGGTGAATGTGGCTGGTCCCAGCACCATGGCGGCGCTGCTCAACAGCCTGCAAATGGGCTTCAAGACCCTTGCCATCCAGAAGCGCTCCGGCGAGGTGTGGCAGCTGCTGGGCGCAGTCAAGACCGAGTTTGATAAGTTCGGGCAGGGGCTCTCCAAGATGCAGCAGCGCCTGCGCCAGACCGATGAAGAGCTGGATAACCTCATCGGGGTGCGCAGCCGCGCCATCAGCCGCAAGCTGCGTGCGGTGCAGACGCTGGACGAGAACACCGCCGCCGCTCTGCTGGAGCTGGACACCGAGCCGGGCAGACCGGTAACAGCACGTCTGCCGGAGAGCGGGGAAGAGCTTTAATGCGCAAAGTATCCCTGTGTTATCCCTTGCGAAATTTCTGACAATGTGCTATAATAGGAATTGTTCTCAGAAATATTTGCCAATTCACGGCACAAGATAAACCTAAAAGGAGTCTGAACGGTATGAGCATGAAAAAAATCAGCGAAGCCATCCTTGGTGTCGGCGTGGACGATACCACCATCGACCTGTTCGAGAGCCAGTATCCGGTGCCCACCGGGGTCAGCTATAATTCCTATGTCATTCTGGACGAAAAGACCGCCATTCTGGATACGGTGGACGCCCGTGCTACCGAGCCTTGGCTGGAAAACCTTGCCGAGGCACTGGGCGGCCGCAAGCCCGCCTATCTGGTGGTCTCCCACATGGAGCCGGACCACGGCGCTAACGTGGCAAAGCTGGCAGCCCTCTACCCGGAGATGCAGGTGGTGGGCAACGCCAAGACCTTCCAGTATATGGAGCAGTTCTTTGGCGCAGATGCCATTGCCCCGGAGCGCCGCGTGGTGGTAAAGGACGGCGAGAGCCTGAGCCTTGGTGCTCACACCCTCACCTTTGTGTTTGCTCCCATGGTGCACTGGCCGGAGGTCATGGTCAGCTACGAGAGCAGCGAGAAGGTGCTGTTCTCTGCCGATGGCTTTGGTCGTTTTGGCGCTGTGGCAAAGTTTGACGAAAACGCCGACTGGGCAAGCGAGGCCCGCCGCTACTACCTGAACATTGTGGGCAAGTACGGCCCGCAGGTGCAGGCACTGCTCAAAAAGGCTGCGGCACTGGATATCAAGACCATCTGCCCGCTGCACGGCCCGGTGCTTACCGGTGATCTGAGCAAGTACCTGAACTACTACGATCTCTGGTCCAGCTACAAAGCCGAGGAGCCGGAAAAGATCCTGGTAGCCAGCGCTTCCATCCACGGTCACACCCGCGCCGCCGCCCACACTATGGCTGAAAAGCTGCGCGCGCAGGGCGCAAAGGTGGTGGAGATGGACCTGACCCGCACCGATGTCTCCTACGCCGTCACCGAGGCCTTCCGATGCGGTAAGATCGTGCTGGCCTGCGCCACCTACGACGGCTTCCTCTTCCCGCCGATGGAAAACCTGCTGGCTCACCTCAAGACCAAGAGCTTCCAGAACCGCACCGTCGGACTGATGGAAAACGGCACTTGGGCACCCATGGCTGCAAAGCTTATGCGTGCCGAGCTGGAGAGCATGAAGAACATCACCCTCTGCGAGAACGTGGTTACCATCCGCTCTGCCGCCAACGCCGCCGCAGAGGCACAGATGGATGCCCTTGCCGTCGAGCTCGTGGCAAAGTAACACGATATAAAATCAGTTGAACGCAAACACTCCCGGGCCTTTCAAAAAGTCCGGGAGTGTTTTTTGCTGGCAAAAAATAAAGCCTCCGGCGAAACCCACGCAGAATCCGAAGATTCAAGGAGTAGATTGCCGGAGAACCTCTGCTCAAAGTATAGCACGGTCTGCCGTTGAAAGCAAGCAAAAAAGCAGCCTTACCTCGGTATTCAAGACCGAGCAGGGCGGTAACGCCCCTAAGCTGCTTTCTGCATTTTATCATAACACAAGATGCTGCCAAAGACAATAAAAAAGCGGCAAAACGAACAAATTTTGAACGTTTCACCGCTATATTTTGGAGCAGGATACGGGACTCGAACCCGCCGCCTACTGCTTGGGAAGCAGTCGCTCTACCGGATGAGCTAACCCTGCAAGTGCTCCATTATTGTAACAAAGCAGGGCGTGAATGTCAAGGCTTTTCCGCACGAAATTTGCGGTCAGCTCATTTTGGCCCAAGTCAGGTCCAGCACCGGAAAAAACGGATCGAATACCAAGTCTCGCACGCCGTTTGCCAGCAGCAGACGCTTCTGCTGCGCCATCAGGGGCACTACGGTGCAGCCTTCCAGCAGCTGCTGCTCGCACTGTGCCAGCAGGGCGCAGCGGGCTTTGCCGGTCTGCTGTGTGCTCAAAGCCAGCCGGTCGGCATAAACGGTATCTGCGTAGCCGGTCAGACTGCCGCCTGCGGTGGTGAACTGCTGCAGCATCTGGTACACACTGCCGCCCTCGGCACGGATGGGCGCAAGGGCAATGGTGTATTTCCCGGCGGCAATGCGGGCGTCAAACTCGTCCTGATCCACCTCTTCCACCGAGAAGAACAGGGAGCACTCCTTCTGCCATGCGCTGTTGATCTGGTCGGCCAGTTCGCCCAGCCCGGCACTCTTGGGCAGCAGAAGGGTCACGCCGGAAAAATCCGAGGTCGCCATGCCCTGCCGGGCAGCCAGATACAAAGCCTTTGGCTCCGGGATGGCGGGCAGGGGATTTCCGGCACGCTCGCGGTAGTCCAACCCATCCACGGTCAGCCCATCCGGCACAAGTCCCTTTGCAGCGGTGTACAGTCCGCCGGAAGGTACATCGGCGTTTTCCCGGGCAATGCCAGCCAGCGCCTGCCGCAGCTGCTGGTTCTGGAATACCGACCCCTCCGCTGCGTTGAACAGCAGCGCCCATGTGGTGTCGGAATAGCTCACCGTCTGTAAGCTGGTGGCTTCGCCGCTCTCGTCCAGCGCGGCAGAGCATTTGCCGTCGGCAAGAAGCTGGGCTGCGCTCTTGCCGCTGCCGCTGGTGTCCTGCACCAGACGCAGACTGCCGATCAGCGGGCTTTCCACGGTGCGGCGCAAAAACAGACCGTTCGTCGTCCAGTTATACAGGTAAAAGCTGCCGCTGGCAAGCGTGGTCTTGGCGGTCAGTCCGTAGGTGCCCCGGGTACTCTCAAAAAAGGTCTCATCACAGGGAGCTGCACCGGGCATGGCAAGCTTTGCCAAAAAGTTGTCGTCCCGCTCGCTTAGCCGGAACACCAACGTCAGCGCCCCATTGGCTGAAACGCCCAGACTGCTTTCGTCTGCCAGCCCTGCCAGCACGGCGGCGCTGTTCTGAATGGCGGAAAACTCCACCGCATAGGGCGAGGCTGTATCGGCGCGGAAAATGCGCCGGAAGGCGAACACAAAGTCCTCGGCGGTAATGTCGTACTCTGTGGCGGCGCCCTTGGCGGCTGCATAGGTCAAACCGTCCTTTAAGGTAAAAGTGTAGGTCAGCCCGTCGGGGGAGACCGTCCACTTTTCACAGAGCCCCGGCACAAGCTCGCCGTCCGGGTCCTTGCGCACCAGCGTGCCGTACAGATTTTCGCAGGCAATCACGTCCGACGCGCCGGAAGCCACCTGCGGGTCCAGATTTGCGGGGATGCTGTCCACGAACCATGTAAAGCTGGCAGAGTTTGTGGAGCTGCCGCAGCCGGTCAGGACAAAAAGAAACGCAGCAGCCAGCACCGCTGCGGTAAAACGCAACCATCGTTTCAAAAAGAATAACCTCATTCCGTTCATCTTCGCGCAGAGACGGCAAAAAACGCTCTGCAACGACAAGTGTAGCAGAAAGCAGCAGAAAAAACAATTGCCTTTTTGTGAATTTACCGGGCTTTTTGAAGCAGACTGTGCGGTTTTCCGTTGCCAATTGCGCGCAAATGGACTATAATGGTACAGCGAAGTGATTCCCGCGCTGCCTGTGCGGCGCGGTGTTATACCATGATCCTATAGAGGAGGAACTGTTTTTATGCAGAAAGATCAGCAGAAGCTTGCCCAGCTTATTCAGGGCAAAAAGGTCGCCTTTATCGGCGCTGGCGTCAGCCACAAGACCCTCATCAAGGAGTTTGTGGAGCTGGGCGCTCATGTGACCCTGTGCGACCAGAAAAAGAGCGTGGAGGACTTTGGCGATTACGCCGCCACCATCCGGGAACTGGGCATTGACCTGAGCCTTGGCGAAAACTATCTGGACGGCTTCAAGGGACAGGACATTATCATGCGCACCCCGGGCTTTGTGGGCTACTTTGAAAAGCCCCTGCAGGACGCCATGGCTGCCGGCACTATGGTCACCAGCGAGGTGGAGCTGTTCTTCGACTTCTGCCCCTGCGAGATCGTGGCGGTGACCGGCTCGGACGGCAAGACCACCACCACCACCCTTATCTCTAAGTTCTACGAGGCTGCGGGCCGCAAGGTGCATCTGGGCGGCAACATCGGCGCAGCCCTGCTGCCCATGCTGCCGGAGGTATCCCCGGAGGATGTGGCTGTGGTGGAGCTTTCCAGCTTCCAGCTGATCAGTATGCACGCAAGCCCCAACATTGCGGTGGTCACCAACGTGACCCCGAATCATCTGGATCACCACAAGGACATGCAGGAATATATCGATGCCAAGCGCAATATCCTGCTGTACCAGAAGCAGCCCTGCCGCGCCGTACTGGGGTATGAAAACGAGATCAGCCGTTCCATGCAGGCAGACTGCAAGGGCAAGCAGGTTTGGTTCACCCGCCTGCACGATACCGACAACGGTGCCTTCCTGCGCAAGGACGGTATGCTCTGCATGGCTGAGGATGGCGTCGTGACCCCCTTCCTTGCCCAGAAGGACATCAAGCTGCGCGGCCTGCACAACATCGAGAACCTGCTGGCTGCTGCCGCTGCCGTGTGGGGCGAGGTACCCGTAGAGGCCATTCGTCAGGTGGGCAGCACCTTCACCGGCGTGGAGCACCGCATCGAGCCGGTGCGCACTCTGGACGGCGTGCTGTACTATAACGATTCCATCGGCACAAGCCCCACCCGCACCATTGCCGGTCTGCGCAGCTTTGACCGCAAGGTCATCCTCATCGCGGGCGGCTACGATAAGCACATCCCCTACGAGCCGCTGGCACCGGAGATCATCGCCCATGTCAAGGACCTGGTGCTGATGGGCGCTACCGGTCCCCGCATCGAGCAGGCTGTGCGGGAGTGCCCCGGCTTTGACGAGACTGCGCTGCCCATCCGGCACGCAGACAATATGCAGCACGCCGTAGAGCTGGCGCGCGCCGCCGCAAAGCCCGGCGATATCATCATTCTGTCCCCGGCAAGTGCCTCCTTTGACCTGTACCCCAACTTTGAGGTGCGTGGTCGTGAGTTCAAAAAGATCGTCAACGCGCTCAAGTGATCGCGCAGGTCAAGGATGCAAAGCGCCGCACCCGGTTCATAAATGCCTGCCGGGGTCTGCCGGTGCTGGACGCCCTGCTGCCGCTGGACTGCGCCCTCTTTAGCAAAAGTCAGCCGTGGCGGTTCTATGCCGGACCTACGCTGGCGCTGGAACTTTCCGGCAGCACGGCATGGCTGGCAGGGCACGCAAACCCCGCAGAGCTGGCAAGCTTTTTGTCCTTTTGCGGGTGCGAGAGCGTCATTCTGGACGAGACTGTCTGCCCGCCGCCGGACGGCTGGCACAAGGCGGAAGCACTGACCGTATTCGGTCTGCCGCAGGGCAGACCGCTGCCTCTGCCCGCCGTGGACGAAGCTTTGTGGGCGCAGCTGACCCTCTGCCGGGAAGCGCCCGCCGCCCGGGTGGCAGCAGCGCTTTACCCCGCAGACCCCGTCCGGCAGGCGGACTTTTACTCAGAGCTGTGCACAAAGCGCAGCCGGGGCAGGGCAGTGGCATGGACGCTGGAGCAGGGAAGTGCCGTCGTCTGCACGGTGGGCGCCTATGCCCTGTGCAATGGGCAGGCTTATATGGCCTGCGGGCAGACCGCAGAGCCGCTGCGGGGTAAGGGCATCGGTGGGCGGCTCATTGTAGAAATGGCAAACAGCTTTGCAGCTGAGGGCATGCGCCCGGTGTTCCTCTGCGCACCGGAGCGGGTGCGGTTTTATACGCGTCTCGGCTTTGCAAAGCTGGCAGAGTACGCCCGCTATGTGCCCGAGAAAAAATAACAGGAAGGAACTATCACGTTATAATGTCGATTCTGAACCAATTTTTTGATTATAAGCCCGAGGTGCTGGCGCTGGACGAAAAGGCCATGGAGCTGTGCCAGCCCTATTTCCGCCAGATGGAGGAGATCCGGGATTTCAACCAGCTGAAGATGCTCAAGGCCTTTGCCGATACCCAGATGTCCTCCACCGATATGCTGGGCACCACCGGCTACGGTCTGTGGGATACCGGCCGCGCCAAGCTGGAGCAGATCTTTGCGCAGGTCATGGGCGCAGAGGATGCGCTGGTGCGCAGCCAGTTCCAGAGCGGCACCCACACGCTGGCGGTGGCACTGTTCGGTCTGCTGCGGGCAGGGGACACCCTGCTGGCTGCCACCGGCCGCCCCTACGATACGCTGGAAGGCGTCATCGGTCTGGACGGCAAGGGCAAGGGTACCGGCACCCTGATGGACTACGGCGTAAACTATGATGAAGCTCCCCTCAAGGCCGACTTCACCCCGGATTACGACCTGATCGCCCAAAAAGCCCCCGGCGCAAAGGTGTGCCACATCCAGCGCAGCCGCGGCTATTTGCAGCGCAATGCCTTTGATCTCGCTACCATCCGCAAGATCGCCGATACCGCCCGCGCCGCAAACCCGGAGATCATCATCTTTGTGGACAATTGCTACGGCGAGTTCACCCAGACGCAGGAGCCCTGTCAGGTGGGCGCGGATATCGCCGTGGGCAGCCTGATCAAGAACCCCGGCGGCGGCATTGCCCCCACCGGCGGCTACATCGTGGGACGCAAGGATCTGGTGGAGCTGTGTGCTTACCGCCTGAACGCCCCCGGCCTTGGCAAGGAGCTGGGCTGCACGCTGGAGACCCCCCGGGATATGTATCTGGGCTTCTACTACGCTCCCGGCGTGGTGTGCGAGGCCATCAAGACCGCCATCTACGCCCAGTGTATGCTGGAGCTGCTGGGCAAAAAGCCCATCCCGCGCTACTGCGAGAATCACAACGATATCGTCACCTGCTTTGATGCCGGTACGGCAGAGGCGCTCATCGGCTTCTGTCAGGGTATTCAGGCCACCAGCCCCGTGGACAGCTACGCCGCTCCGGAACCCAGCCCTGAACCGGGCTACACCGATGAGGTGGTCATGGCAAGCGGCAGCTTTACGCAGGGCAGCACCATCGAGCTTTCCTGCGATGGCCCTCTGCGCGCCCCTTATACCTGCTATCTGCAGGGCGGTCTGAACTTTGCCGCCAGCCGCGCCGGTGTGCTGCTGGCTGTCCAGAAAGCATATTTTAAAGAATGATACTTGTCCCGCGGGCAAGTTACAGTATTATAACAAGAAAAGGAGTTATCGCACACGCTGCGATAACTCCTTTTTCCCTCTATACACAATATCAACGCTTACACGGCACGGGCCTGCACCACGGGGAGCGGCTCGATCAAAGCCGGGTGCATCCCCTCGCGATAGTCCAGATCTCCCTGATCCAGACCACGCAGCAGCACCTCTGCGGTAGCAATGTTGGTGGCAATGGGTACGCTGTGCATATCGCACAAGCGCAGCAGATTCTGCTCGGTCAGGCTGGCGGCATCGGCCTTCAGCGGGTCGCGGAAGAACAGCACTAGATCTACTTCATCGCAGGCAACGCGGGAGGTGATCTGCTGCACACCGCCCAGCTTGCCGGAAAGGTAGCAGTGCACCGGCAGGCCGGTGGTCTGCGCAAGCATCCGACCGGTGGTACCGGTGGCGATAACATTATTGCGGGAAAGGATGGCACTGTAAGCGGTACAGAACTGCAGAGCCAGTTCTTTGCGGGAATCGTGGGCAAGAATTGCAATCGTCATAGGGTGCTCTCTCCTTTACTTATTTTTACATAGTACAAAATGTGATGCACGATTTTTTTAAAGTCCTGTGAAACACGAGTGAAATCGATATCAAATCTTACAATATAGTTTTACCGCATCAAAAACGCTATGTCAAGAGAAAATTTTGCCTTTTTAACCTATAAAAACAAAATAGTACTACTTTTACATTATGAGAAACGGCAAAATCTTGGATACATACCGCTATCCAAGAACACCCGTTTTCTGGGAAAAGTGAAATTTTTTTCGTTTTTCGCAGTCTCTTTACAATACAGTCCATCCCGGTAAAACAAAAATACAGACCGAAGCAGTTTGCATCGGTCTGTACGGGAAATTTTTTTCAACTATGAAAAACTTGCTCTGCCGCGCCCGCAGGCTGGACAGAATTGTAAAAAAATTATGAAGGAGCCGGGGCAGGGCAGCTCACCGAATCTGTCCGTCACCGTGGATGACATACTTGTAGCTGCAAAGCTCCTCCAGCCCCATGGGCCCCCGGGCGTGCAGTTTCTGGGTGGAGATGCCCATCTCGCAGCCCAGACCAAACTCGCCGCCGTCGGTAAAGCGGGTGGAGCAGTTCACATACACGGCAGCGCTGTCTACCGCAGCGGTAAAGCGGTCGGCGTCTGCCTGTGTCCGGGTCAGAATGGCCTCGCTGTGACCAGTGGAGTGCTGTGCAATGTGGGCAATGGCCTCGTCTACGCTGTCCACCACTTTGACGGCAAGAATGTAGTCCAGAAACTCGGTGTCAAAGTCCGCCGCACCGGCAGGCGTGCCGGGAATA
The DNA here is from genome assembly GCA_963654645.1 of Clostridiales bacterium. Taxonomy (GTDB): domain Bacteria; phylum Bacillota; class Clostridia; order Oscillospirales; family Ruminococcaceae; genus Faecalibacterium. The sequence continues at coordinate 18,213 of CAVKCU010000011.1, forward strand.
ATGGCGGCAGCCCGTGCGTCCAGCCGCAGCTCTACCGGCTGCTTGCCCGCAGCCACGCGGTCAGGACCAAGGCGCTGTGCGAGCTTGGGCAGAAACTCCTGCGCAATGGCAGAGTGTACAAGACACACCTCCTCGGCGTTGCACACGCTGGGGCGGCTGGCCTTGGCATTTTCAATAATGTCCAGCGCCTTGGTCTGATCGGCGGTGTCGTCCACAAAAATGTGGCAGATGCCGGTACCGGTCTGGATGCAGGGCACCTTGGCGTTCTCCACACAGGCGCGGATCAGCCCGGCACCGCCCCGGGGGATCAGCAGATCCACATAGCCCACGGCAGCCATCAGGGCGTTGGCAGAAGCGTGGGTGGTGTCCTCGATCAGGCAGACCGCGTTTTCCGGCAGGCCGTTCTCCCGCAGTCCCTGCCGCAGTGCCTGCACAATGGCGTTGGCGCTGCGCCAAGCCTCCTTGCCGCAGCGCAGGATGCAGGCGTTGCCGCTCTTGATGGCAAGTGCGGCGGCATCGCTGGTCACGTTGGGACGGCTCTCGTAGATGATGGCAATCACACCCATGGGCACAGCGGTCTTTTCGATCACCAGCCCGTTGGGGCGCTCCACCCGCTTCAGCACCCTGCCCACCGGGTCGGGCAGGGCGGCAACCTTTTCAATGCCCTTTGCCATGGCGCAGATGCGCTCCTCGGTCAGGGCAAGACGATCCAGCATCACCTCGCTGATATGTCCCTTTGCAGCAGCCATATCGTCGGCGTTGGCGGCAAGGATCGCCGTCATGCTTGCCGGGCTGCACAGCTGCGCAGCCATACTGCGCAGTGCCTGTGCACGGCTGGTGCTGTCAGCCAGTGCCAGCGCAGCCTTTGCCCCGCGGGCGGCTTCCAGAATTTCCTGTGTAGTCATAGGTCAAACCTCCTGTGTGGACAGTGCGGGCTGCTTGTGCCCGGCAAAGCGGGTGCCGATGGGCTTTCCCGCAGCGATATCATACAGCAGCTCCGGGTGTGCGCCGTTGGCAATGACCATATCTGCGCCGCTGCCGGTCACCATGCGGGCGGCGCGCAGTTTGGTTGCCATGCCGCCGGTGCCCAGCGCCGAGCCTGCACCGTCTGCCAGCGCCATCACCTCGGAGGTGATCTCCTCCACCAGCGGGATGAGCGCCGCATCCGGGTGGGTGTGGGGGTTGGCGGTGTACAG
>CAVKCU010000012.1:0-18581 GCA_963654645.1 Clostridiales bacterium
TATCGTAAACGCCGTCCACCATGGTGGCCTTGAACATCACATCGGCGCTCACCTCCACGGCGCGCAGGGCGGTAGCCGTATCGGTAGAGAAGAAGGGGTTGCCGGTGCCGCCGCCAAACACAGCGATCTTGCCCTCGTCCATGGCGCGCAGAGCGTCCTTGCGGGTAAAGGCAGGTGCCACCTGCGGCATGGTGATCGAGGTAAACACCTCGGTGGGCACACCCAGCTGCTCCAGCTTATCCGAGACAGCCAGTGCGTTCATCACCGTAGCCAGCATACCGATCTTATCAGCCAGCGTGCGCTCCATTTTACCGCTGGAGCGGCCGCGCCAGAAGTTGCCGCCGCCCACCACGATGCCGATCTGCACGCCCAGCTCGTGTGCCTTTTTTACGCCGCCGCAAATGGCGTCCATGGTGGGCTCGTCAAAGCCCATGCCCTTTTCGCCGCCCAGCGCCTCACCGCTGATCTTTAAAAGGATACGCTTATATTTCAATGCCATAATCCAAACACCACCTGTTTTATCTTTCGCCGGACAGCCCCGGCAGTTTTGCTATACTCTATTTTACAATAAATTCGCCATAATGTAAACAGTCAAACGCGCCGTTCTTCGCAAAGCTTTTGTGAACAGATGCGCAGCGCCCGCAACGCCTGCTTTTGCTCCGGGGCGATGCGGCGGCTTTCTACTGCTTTCTGGATGGTCTTGTTGTGCGTCCACACGTCCAGCCGCTTTTCGGTCAGCCACGGCAGCGCCGCTGCGGGCTGCTTTGCCAGTGCAGTGGCAAAATACCATGCCCGCATCATATTGACATAGTATTCCCTGCTGTGCACCGCCGCCACCCAAGCCAGATATTCCGATTTAAAGGCATCATCCAGATAATACCGCATCAGCATTCCGATCCCGTAGCGCACGGTATACAGCTGGTCAGAGCCCAGCCAGCGCCGGATAGCAGACAGCAGCTCCGGTTTATGCTGCGCAAACACCTTGGGGCTGAAGCTATCGCAGACTGCCCAGTTATCCACATAGGGCAAAAAGCGTTCCGTTGCCGCCAGCGCTGTGCCGAAATCCCGAATAGGCTCCAGCAGAAAAGCGTGGAGCGCGTTTTCTTCATAATAAAAATGCGGCAGGCATTGCACAAACGCCTCCGCTTCCGGGTTGTCCGCCAGCTGCTTTGCCAGCCTGCGCAGCAGCGGCACCCGCACCCCGATCACCGTTTCCGGCGGCAGGGTGGGCATCAGGCGGCTGTAAAAGACCTGATATTCCTTATCCTGCAGCGCAAACAGCTGCGCACGGATCGCATCCACTTCCGGCATTTCGTCACTTCCCTTCTGCACCATTGTACCAGATGGGAGGGAAAATGCAAAGAGAAAAGGCTCCACCCTTTTCAGATGAAGCCCTTGGGTTATCCCGCGCTTTTTATGATTGTATGTTCATCCCTGTTTTTATTGGCTGTTTACCCCACCCTCTGCCGCTTATCCAGCCGCATCTTGTCAGCTATCATTGCAATGAACTCCGAGTTGGTAGGCTTGCCCCGCAGGTTATGGATGGTATAGCCGAAGTAGCTGTTGAGAGTATCCACGTCTCCCCTGTCCCACGCCACCTCGATGGCGTGGCGGATGGCGCGCTCCACGCGGCTGGCGGTGGTGCCGTTTTTCTTGGCGATTTCCGGGTAGAGGCGCTTGGTCACGGCGTTGATGTACTCCGGCTCGTTCATGGTGAGCAGAATAGCATCCCGCAGGAACTGGTAGCCCTTGATGTGGGCGGGCACGCCGATCTGGTGCAAGATTTCGGTGACGGTCAGCTCATCGCTGTCCACGCTGGTGTGGAGCAGGTGCTTTTCCTGTCCGCTGGCTGCCTTGAGCACCCGGGCAGCAAGGACGCTTTCGTCAAAGGGTTTGACGAAATAGTAGGCAAAGCCTTCGTCCAGCAGCTCCTGTACCATTTCCTCGCTCTGAAATGCGCCAGTAACGAAAAACGAGGTGTGGCGCTCGCCGGCGGCGTTGTAGCGCTGCTTGACCGCCAGCGCGTCCAGCCCGGGCATAAAGGCGTCCAGCAGCACCACCTGCGGGCGAACCGCCAGCATCTTTTGCAAAACCTTGTTTCCATCCTTTTCCACTACGGTCACTTCCACGCCCTTTTGCTCCAGCGCCTCGCGGCAGGCTTCTGTGATCTGAGCACCGGTATCCGACATCAAGAATCTCACTTTATCCATGGTTGTTTCCTCCAATGTGTGCAGTTCCTTTAATACCATGGATTTTACCATAATTTTCCAGATAGTTCAACGGTTTATTTTGGGAAATTATGGAAATTTAACTCGAATGTCATACTTTTTATGCTGCCGCGTCCGTTCCGGGCACGGAATGTGCCTGTTCCAGCATGGTCTGCGCAAAAATACCGTAGCCTCGTGTCGGGTCATTGACCAGCACATGGGTCACTGCGCCCACCAGCCGCCCATTTTGCAGGATGGGACTGCCGCTCATCCCCTGCACGATGCCGCCGGTCTGCGCCAGCAGTGCCGGGTCGGTGACGCGCAGCACCATGTTGCGGCGCGGGTCGGCATCGTTCACCTTTTCAATATAGACGCGGTAGCTGCGGGGCGTTTCGCCGCTGGTGGTGGTCAGAATTTCTGCCGCGCCGGGCAGCACCTCCTGCGCAAAGGCAAGCTCCGTCTGCTGTCCCGCAATGGCGGTGCTTGCCGTGCCGTAAACGCCGTTTTCGCCGTTGATGCAAATTCTGCCCAGGGCGTGGTCGCTGATAAATTTACCCTTCAGCTCCCCGGGGCTGCCGGCGGTGCCGCCGGTGCAGCCCACGATCTGGCAGGCCACGATCTCACCGCTGCGCAGGGCGACCTGCTCGCCGGTGTCGCTGTCGCTGATGGGGTGACCCAGCCCGGCGAACACCCCAGCCTGCGCGTCCACAAAGGTCAGCGTACCCACCCCGGCGGAGGAATCCCGCACCCACATCCCTGCCCGCCACTGGGCGTTCTGGGCGTCCCACACCGGCAAAAGGGCGGTCTGCCGCTGCTCCCCCTTGCGGACATAGACCACCTCCACCGCCGCACCGGCAGCGGCTTCCAGTGCGGCATGGACCTGCTCGTTGGTCTCGGTGACGGTGTTTCCTATGCGGATGACCCTGTCGCCCAGCCGCAGTCCCGCCTGCTTTGCGGGGTTCACCGTACCGGCGGCGGTGTGCACCTCGGAAAAGCCCACGACGAGCGCCCCCTCCGAGAACATCTTCACCCCAAAGGGCGTGCCGCATACCGTGACCGTGGGGCGCTGCATCACGGTGGCGCGGATGGTCTTGACCGGCAGCCAGCCGCCCAGCGCCAGCGTGGTCTGATAGCTGCCCGCCGCCCGGGTGCTTGCCACGTTGCGGCTGCCGTGCCCGCGCAGCGGCTCCACCCAGCCAAAGCGCGGCAGGGTGAGGGGCTGCTCCGGCTCCAGATAGACCGTTTCCGGCAGGGCGCACCACAGCCAGCCCAGCGCCGCCGCTGCGGCTACCAGCAGATAGGCGACTATGATCTTCCCCCACCGGATGATGCTGTGCTTGGACATTTTACAGCCTCCCTGCGCATTTTTCTGGGTTAGTATGCGCAGAAAAGGACGAAAATAACAGGGCTTTCGCAGATGCTGCTTTCCGCTTCAGCCTCTTCCCATAAAAAATGCAAGCCCGGAGGATCCGCAGACCTTCCGGGCTTACTCTCTATCCAAAACGGTTTATCCGCAGCGCAAAGGCGTAATGCGGCTGCGGTGCACCTTATTTTTCATCATGCAGGGTGCCGGTGCCGCCCTCCACCACGCCGTCATGTTTGAGTACGGCGGTAATGGTGCCAAAGAAGCATTTTACATCCAGCCCAAAGCTGATATGCTCCACATACCAGCCGTCCAGCTTTGCCTTTTCGGCAATTTCCAGCTCATCCCGACCATGGATCTGCGCCCAGCCGGTCAGCCCCGGGCGCACAGCGTTTGCGCCGTACTTGTCCCGCTCAGCCAGAAGGTCGTACTGGTTCCACAGCGCCGGGCGCGGACCGATGACTGCCATATCCCCCACAAGGATGTTCCACAGCTGCGGCAGCTCGTCCAGACTGGTCTTGCGTAGAAAACGCCCCACGCGGGTGATATACTGCTCCGGGTCGTGCAGCAGATGGGTGGGCATATCGTGCGGGCAATCAATGCGCATGGTGCGGAATTTGAGGATCTGAAAATGCCGCTTGCCGATGCCCACCCGCTTTTGCCGGAAGAACACCGGCCCGGGAGAGTCCAGCTTGATGGCAACAGCCAAAAGCAGCAGCAGCCACGAAAGGCACAGAATACCGCAGGCCGACAGCAAAATATCCAGTAGCCGTTTGATCCGATTCCGATACATAAATCCAACTTCCTCCGTTTTCTACGGGTGTACCGCTTTATTATAGCAGTATGGGCAGTATTTTTCAATTGCAGGCTGCGCCCGGCGGGCGATATTTGCCGCTTTTGGGGCAAAAGGGCGGCTTTACCTCTTGTTTTTTACCTAATATCGCGCTATAATAGGCAATTGCTATGTTCACAAAAGGTTTATTATAGGAGGTAGATAACTCATGGCTACGACCAGCCGTTCCGCAGACCTGACCAGCGGGCCCATGCTGCAAAAGATCATCTTATTTTCCGTGCCGCTGGCGGCATCCAGCATTCTGCAATTGCTGTTCAACGCTGCCGATGTTGTGGTGGTGGGGCGCTTTGCGGGCAGCACGGCGCTGGCTGCCGTTGGCTCTAACGGCGCGCTGATCAATCTGCTGGTCAACCTGTTCGTCGGGCTTTCGCTGGGTGCCAACGTAGTGGCAGCCCGGTGCTTTGGCGCCCGGGACGAAAAGGGCGTGCAGGATACGGTGCACACCGCCGTGGCGCTGGGCTTGGTCAGCGGCGTGCTGCTGGCAGTTGTAGGCTTTTGCGCCGCGCGCGGTCTGCTGGAGCTGATGAGCTGCCCGGAGGACGTGATCGGCCTTTCTGCCCTGTACCTGAAGATCTACTTCATCGGAATGCCCATGACCATGCTGTACAACTTCAGCAGTGCGCTGCTGCGTGCCGTGGGTGACACCAAGCGCCCGCTGTACTGTCTGGCAGCTGCCGGCATCATCAACGTGGTGCTGAATCTGGTCTTTGTCATTGGCTTTTCCATGAGCGTGGCAGGCGTGGCGCTGGCTACCATCATCAGCCAGACCGTGTCCGCGCTGCTGGTGACCGGGATGCTCGTCCGGGAGGAGGGTGCGCTGCGGCTGGACCTGCGGCGGCTGACCTTCCACGCCGGAACGCTGAAGCAGATCCTGCTCATCGGTCTGCCTGCCGGGCTGCAAAGCACGGTGTTCAGCCTTTCCAATGTGGTCATCCAGTCCTCTATCAACTCCTTCGGCTCCATGGTGGTGGCGGGCAACTCTGCCTCCTCCAATCTGGAGGGCTTTGTGTACACCGCCATGAACGCCTTTGCGCAGGCCGCTGTTACCTTTACCAGCCAGAACATCGGCGCGCGCAAGTACCACAACCTTGACCGGGTAATTCGCAACTGTCTGCTGTGTGTCGTGGTAACCGGCCTTGTGCTGGGCGGCGGCGCAGCGCTGGCGGGGAACCAGCTGCTGCGCTTCTACTCCTCGGACACTGCGGTCATTGCTACCGGCATCGAGCGGTTAAGGATCATCTGTGGCTTCTACCTGCTGTGCGGCATCATGGACGTACTCGCCAGCAGCCTGCGCGGGCTGGGCTACAGCGTGCTACCCATGGTGGTAAGCCTTGTGGGTGTGTGCGTGCTGCGGCTGGTGTGGATCGCCACTATTTTCCAGCTGAACCGCACCCCCTTTATGCTGTACATCAGTTACCCCATCAGCTGGGCACTGACCGCGCTGGTGCATCTCGGCTGTCTGCTGGTGGTGCGGCGGCACCTGCACCAGAAACAGCAGCAGACACAGGCGGCATAATACAAAACAACGCTACTTTCGGTCATAACTCTTCCCGTGAAAAAGCAGTTCCGAAACGCCCGCAGGCGTTTCGGAACTGCAAATAAAAAATACTTTTCCTCTGACTATGCCCAGAGCAAAGCGGAGGGCATTTGAAATCTTCTCACCAAAAAGGACTGCTGCGTCAAACGATGCAGCAGTCCTTTTTTCACAGGGCCACATCCAGCGCCATCATCAGGGCAAAGCCCAGCACGATGCTGATGACACCAGCCACTTCATCCGGTTCCACCGCCTCAGGGATCATCTCCTGTGCGGTCACACACACCATACAGCCCGCCGCCGCGCTCATAAGCCACGGCAGCGCTGCACCTACCCACTCAGCCAGCACAAACGCCAGCACCGCACCCAAGGGCTCTACCATACCGGAGGCCGCCCCGGCGGCAAAGGACTGTCCCCGGGTACGCCCGCTCTGGGTCAGCGGCAGACTGACCGCCGCCCCCTCCGGGATATTCTGCAAGCCGATGCCCAGGCTCAGCGCCAGCGCTCCACTTACGGCATCCGCGTCCCCGTGCAGCGCCAGTGCCGCAGCCAGCCCCACCACCATGCCCTCCGGCAGGTTGTGCAGGGTGACCGCCAGCACCATGCGCCCGCAATGCCCGGGGCCGCCCGCCAGCAGCTGCCCGGCGGCATCCTCCAGCTGCAAAAGCCCCACTGCGCCTAAAATAAGCCCCAGCGCCGGGGGCACCCATGCCGCCCTGCCCTGCGACCGGGCTATCGCCGGCAGCAGCAGGCTCCAAACGCTGGCTGCCAGCATGATGCCCGCCGCCATTCCGCACAGGATGCGCCGGGTAGCCGGTCTTGTCTGCCTGCGCAGCAAAAACACCCCTGCTGCTCCCAGCGCGGTACACACCGCCGGGAACAGCCAGATGCCAAGCGTGAAAACGATCCGGTTCAAGCTGCATTCCCCCTTTGCCCTTTGTATGCACAAACGGGCAAAAGGGTGCGGACTTAGAAATCGTCCTCGCTGCTGTCGCAGTTATCTGCATCGCAGTCTGTATCATCCGACGCAAAGCTGCCGATGCTGTCCGTGCTGAAATTGCGCTCGAATGCGGTCATGTACTGGGCATAACCCTCGTCGCCGGTGCCAAAGTAGCCAAAATCAAAATCTTTCATCGTAGTATCCTCCACAAATGTTTTTCTCGTTCAAACCTTCCGGGGGATGTCCGTCCCTCGTCATACTTCTATTATCCACATTTGCAGTACAATAAAAAGGATTTTATGAGCGTTTTTCAATTTTTTCTATTTTTGTGCTTCCCGCCCGGCGGTACTGGCTCTATCCCGGGCTTTATTTTTGCCAAAAAATCTTTTACTTTTGGCGAAACTTTATGACAACTATGCAGATTCTTTACATAGATTATAACTTTCGACCAAAATCCTCTTGATTTTTTTCAAAAACGGACTAGAATATAACATCGCAGTGAGGCGCACCTGAAAGCCCGCTGCAAAACACTTACAAGAAGAACAAGGAGATCATTGATATGAAACTCAAGAATATTTGCATCGCTGTTGTTGCTCTGGCTCTGGCTGCTGGTATGACCGCTTGCGGTTCTGCTGCTGCCGCTTCCTCCACCTCTGAGGCTGCTTCTTCTGAGGCTGCTTCCAGCGAGGCCGCTTCCTCTGAGGCTGCATCTTCCGAGGCTGCTTCCTCTGAGGCTGCTGTCAGCGAGGCCGCTTCTTCTGAAGTTGCTTCCACCACTGCCGCCTGAGTTTAATGCGCACAGCGTACATAACAGGATAGCAAAAGACCGCTGCACATCGTTTTGTGCAGCGGTCTTTTTGTGCGCTTGAGAGAAGCTTTTTCCGGGTCAGATGCTCCACAGCACCGCGCCCAGCACCGCAGAAAGTAGGATCATCCCGATGGGGGACGGCGCTTTCTGCGTTTTCTTTTTATAGGCAAAATGCAGGATGCCCAGCAGGGCAAACACTGCCAGCGCCCGCGCATCCGGCGCAAATCCGCCAGAAACGGTGGTAAAGCCTCCCAGCGTGGAAAGCCCCATGGTGCAGGCTGTGGCTAGGATCATAGCCACCACGCAGGGGCGCACCCCAGCCAGAAAGGCGTTGACCCCGGCGTACTTCATCAGACTGTGCAGCGCCGCCGCAATGAGCAGAATAATGACAAAAGAGGGCAGCACCACCCCTACCGTTGCCGCAAAGGAGCCTGCCAGCCCCGCCTGCGAGGCACCGATAAAGGTAGCCATATTCACCGCCAGCGGACCGGGCGTAGACTCGGACACCGCGATAAAGCTGAGAAATTCGCTCTCAGTCAGCCAGCCGTGCCCCAGCACCGTTTCCCGCACAAGCGAGATCATGCCGTAGCCGCCGCCAAAGGACACCGCACCGATGACAAGGAAGTTCCAGAACAGCTCTAGCAAAATCATTTTGTGCCGCCTTTCTTCCCCTGCCCTACCGCATAGGCCAGCACCCCGGCTGCGCCGCAAAGCAAAATGCAGCAGATGGAGGAAAACTTTACCGCCAGCACAGAGCAGCCTACCATAGCCGCCAGCACCACCGCCACCACTGCCGTGTTGAAGGGGGTGCGCTGCAAGTTTTTAAGCATTTTGACCCCTGCGGACAGGATCAGATATATGACGCAGGCCTGTATGCCCTTAAAGGCATTGGCTACCACTGTCAGCTGCAAAAAGCGGTCGAAGAACAGCGAAATAAGATAGATGACCCCGAAGGACGGCAGGCACACCGCCAAAGTGGAGGCCGCCGCACCGGCAACACCTGCCAGCTTATAACCGATGTAGGTAGCGCTGTTCACCGCCACAGGACCGGGGGTAGACTCGGCAATGGCGACCATGTCCAGAAACTCCTCCCGGGTAAGCCAGCGCTTTTCCTCTACAAATTCGTGCTCCAGCAGCGCCACCATGGCGTAGCCGCCGCCAAAGGTAAAGGCACCGATCTTAAAAAAGGTGCCGAACAGCTCCTTGATTTTAGACATAGGCATTTCTCCTTTGGCCGTTTACTGCTTGACCGGCTCCAGTTCCAGATAGCACTCGAAAGCCGTTTTGTCCGCGTGCTTGGCAATAAAGTACCAACCATTATCCGAGGGGGTGTAGAACACCTCCACCTGCTGTCCCATACGGACCTCACGATGGTAATTGATGGAGGCGAATTTTACAACGTTGTTGCGCATAATCTCCAGCGGCAGGGCGTCGCAGACGATATCCAGATAAAAAGCGTTGTTGATGTGGTAGTGCAGGTCACACTGGGAGTAGCGCGCCGTAAACAGACCGGCGCTGGTCAGGCTGTCCCTGCGCTTATGCAGCAAAAGGGGCAGCTCCTCTTCCACCGTCTCGTTCCAGTAGCCCTCCTTTGTCCAGCCCGGCTGGCGCAGGATGTGCCCATCCTCAAGGCTGGACATGATCCAGCGACTGTCCACCATGGCTACCTCCTGCCCGGCTTCGTCCGTAAGGGTGGTGATGCGCTTGATGGAGCCGCGAAGGATTTTCTCTGAGCGGGAGCAAAGGGTCAAGGTCTCGCCCCGGCAGGGCACGCGGTTGAACCGCAGCGCCTGCTTGCCCACAAGAAACGCTACGCCGTGATCCTCAAAAAACTGGTCGTCCATGCCGAATTTCCGGGCGTGCACGGCGGTCACCTGCTCCACATAGCGCAGCAGAGCGCTGGGCTTGAGCAGGCTGTGGCAGTCTGCATCGGCATTTTCTACCACGGCGGTATCTTCATAATAAAACTGTTCCATAGTCTTTTCCTCCTATCGGAAAAAGGCCGCCGCACCACATCCGGGACGGCAGCCTTGGCAGAACGATCAATACTGATTGCGGTTTTTCCTGCGCACCTTGCGCCAGATATTAAAGCAGGCCAGCGCCAGCATCGCCAGCAGCAGCAGCAAAAACAGGTAGCTGCCGCCGCCCTCATCGTAGCTCTTCATCTCGCTCCACTTCAGATCCAGCTCGCTGTTCACCTCGTCGCTCAGGGCGGTGAACACCTTCTCGCGGGCGGCGTCCTCCTCAGACGGGTAGGCGATCTCACTGGTCTTCAGATCCTCGTCCAGCACCTCCCATACATCGTGCATGGGGGTGGTGTAGCCGATATACTCGCTGTTGGCCTTGCCGATGTCTGTCTCGCACATGAAGTTGATGAACATCTCGGCGGCTTCCTTGTGCTCGCTGGCGGCGGGCACAGCCATGCAGTCCACCGAAAGCACACTGCCCTCCTCCGGGAATACCCAGGCAAGGTCCGGGTTATCGTCGATCATGGTAATGGCGTCGCCGGAGTAGTACACGCCGATAGCAGCCTCGCCGCCGATCATCTTATCAAAGATCTCGTCCATGACGTAAGCCTGTACCAGCGGCTTCTGCGCCTTGAGCTCTTCCACTACCTCGTCCACCTCTTCCGGGGTGGCGGGGTTGATGCTGTGACCGCTCTTGAACGCGGCAATAGCGTAGGCATCGCGGCTGTTATTGAACATCAGGATGTTGCCCGCATACTGCTCGTCCCACAGATCTGCCCAGCAGGTGGGGGCTTTCTCCACCATGGTGGTGTTGTAGATGATGCCGGTGGTGCACAGCATATAGGGCACGGTGTAGGCGTTCTGCGGGTCGTAGTCCGGGTTGCGGTAGGCTTCATCGATCTTCTGGAAATTGGGGATATTGTCGTAGTCAAGGGGTGCAAGCATCCCCTCGTTGATCATCTTTGCCACCATGTAGTCGGAGGGGATGATCACATCGTAGTTGGCTGCGCCGGACTTGAGCTTAGCGTACAGGGACTCGTTGGAGTCGAAGGTGGTGTAGTTCACCTTGATGCCGGTCAGCTTTTCAAAGGCAGCCACCACATTCACGCTGTCGTCCGAGCCGTTGGAGATGTACTCGCCCCAGTTGTAGACATTCAGGGTGACATTCTGCCCCTTGAAGCGGGTCCAGTCGTAAGCATCCGACACCGAGACGTCCTCGGTCACCTCAATGGTACCGGCGGCAAACACCGGCAATGCGGCGCACAGCGCCACAGCCAGCGTCAGCAGCAATGCAGCAATGCGTTTCATCATGCGCCCTCCTCTCGCAGCGTTTTCTGATCCTTGCGGTAGCTGCGGCTTTCCATGGCATTAGACACCAGAATGACGCTGAGGATGACCACGAACATGATGGTGGACAGCGCGTAGATCTCCGGGCTGACCTTTTTGCGGGTCATGGAGTAGATGGCAATGGGCAAAGTCTCCACCGTGCCGCAGTTGAAGTAGGAGATCATGAAGTCATCAATGGAATAGGTCAGGCAGATCAGGAAAGCCGACAGAATGGCGGGGCTGATCTCCGGCAGGATGACCTTGAAGAAGGCCTGCCGGGGGTCGCAGCCCAGATCCAGCGCTGCCTCGTACAGCTTGATATCCAGCTGCTTGAGCTTGGGGCTTACGTTAAAGATAACGTAGGGCACGTTGAACGCGATATGCGCAATGAGCAGCGTGGGCAGACCCATGATGTTGTCCGGCAGCCACGCAGACTGCGTAGCAAAGCGCTGGTATGCCACGAACAGCAGCATCAGGGAGATGCCGGTGATGATCTCCGGGTTGACCACCGGGATATAGGTGATGTTGGTCACCACCAGACGGCTTTTGCGGCTCATGGAGGCAATACCAAGGCTTGCTGCCGTGCCCAGCACCGTGGCGATGATGGCAGACAGGATGGCTACCTCGATGGATACCCACAGCGCATGGAGGATGGACGCATTCGTGAACAGGCTGCGGTACCACTTGAGGGTAAAGCCGGTGAAGAGCGAATAGCCCTTGCTCTGGTTGAAGCTGAACACGATCATGTAGGCAATGGGCAGGTACATGAAGCAGAAGAACAGGATGATGTAGACCCGCTGCATCAGGCGCAGATGTTTTGTTTTCATCAGGACACGCCCTCCATTTCATCCTCATCAAAGCTGGACGTAAAGCTCATGCACAGCAGCACGATGATCATCAGCACCAGACTCATGGCAGAGCCGACGTTCAGGTTATAGCTGTTGCCCAGAAACTGCATCTCGATCAGGTCACCGATCAGCAGGTTGGAGCCGCCGCCCAGCATACGGCTGATGACAAAGGTAGACACTGCCGGCACGAACACCATGGTAATGCCGGTGCTGATGCCCGGCACGCTCATGGGGATAAGCACCCGCACAAGGGTCTTGGTGGTGTTGGCGCCAAGATCCTGCGCAGCCTCCACAAGGCTCTGGTCGATCTTGGTCATGCTGGTGTACAGCGGCAAAATCATGTAGGGCACATAGTTATACACCATGCCCAGCACCACCGCGCCGGAGGTGTTGAGCATGTTATAGGGGCCAAGGCCGAACACGCCCAGCACGGCGTTCACCGGGCCGTTGATGCTGAGCAGGCCCATCCATGCGTAGGTGCGCAGCAGAAAGTTCATCCACATGGGCAGCATGACCAGCATGAGCATGATGTGCTGCTTGTTCACCCGCAGGCGGGACAGAAAATACCCCACCGGAAAGGCGATGACAAGGCAGATGACTGTGGCGATCAGCGCCAGCAGCAGGCTGCGGGCAAACACCGAGCCGTAACCGCTGATGGAGGTAAGGTTATTCAGGGTAAAGTTGCCCTCGGCGTCGGTCAGGGCGTAGTACACCACAATAAACAGGGGCACAACGGTAAACAGCACCATCCATACAAAGTACGGATAGGCCAGCTTTTTATCATAGATCTTCATGGCACATCACCTCTCGCTCCGCGCCATGATATGGATCTCGTTGGGACCGATGCGCATACCGATGGTTTCGCCGGGGGTGCAGGCACGGGTGGAGTGGATCAGCCACTCGCGGCCTTCGCACTCAACGTGCATTTCAAAGTGCACACCCTTGAAGATGACATCGTTCACCACGCCCACAAGCTGACCTTCCACGGGGGATACCACCTCGATATCCTCCGGGCGCACCACCACCTGCACGCTCTGTTCCCGGGCAAAGCCGCGGTCCACGCAGGGGAAGTCCACGCCGGAGAAGGACACCAGAAAGTCCTTGTGCATCACGCCGTCCACGATGTTGGAATCGCCGATAAAGTCCGCCACAAAGGCGTTTTTCGGCTCGTTATAGATATCCTCCGGGGTGCCGATCTGCTGCACCTTGCCGCCGTTCATGACCACGACGGTATCGGACATGGTAAGTGCTTCCTCCTGATCGTGGGTGACATAGATAAAGGTGATGTTCATCTCGCGCTGCAGGCGCTTGAGCTCCAGCTGCATCTCCTTGCGCAGCTTCAGGTCCAGCGCGCCCAGCGGCTCGTCCAGCAGCAGGATCTCCGGCTCGTTGACCAGACTGCGGGCAATCGCCACGCGCTGCTGCTGACCGCCGGACATCTGGCTGATGCTGCGGCGCTCGAAGCCCTTTAAGCCCACAACTTCCAGCATATCGCGCACCTTGCGGCGGATAGTGTCCTCATCCAGCTTTTTGAGCCGCAGACCAAACGCCACGTTCTCGAACACATTCAGGTGCGGGAACAGCGCGTATTTCTGGAACACGGTATTCACCGGACGCTTGTAGGGCGGCACACCGGTAATGTCCTCCCCTTTCAGCAGCACCTTGCCGGCGTTCGGCTCCAGAAAGCCTGCGATCAGGCGTAGGGTGGTGGTTTTGCCGCAGCCGGAGGAACCGAGCAGCGTCACGAACTCCTTATCATGGATATCCAGATTCAGCCCATCCAGAATGCGCTGTCCATCAAATTCCACTACGATATCCCGCAGTGAAACGACCACCGAGTTGTCCATTTTATATGTTATCCTCCTTGTTCTCAGATACGAAAAAAGACAGGGAGCCTGCCCCATCTTTTTTGCGTATAAGGGGTGCTCCGCCCCGCGCAGCAGCATGATTTTGCGCGGCGAGCTTACCCTGTCACGGTTTATAATAAACAATCACAGTCGGATTGTCAATCACTCTGCCGCTGTTTGCCGAAACTTTATAAAAAGCTGCAAAAAAATATACGCTGCGCCTTGGTTTCGGTGCAGCGTATAAAAGGAATCATTCCTGCATTTTCAGGTCGTTTTCTGTCAGCAGAAGCGCCTGCACAGTGCTTGTATCCACCGTGTATACCGAAGGTTCCCCTTCCACCTGCAGATACCACCCGTCCGTGCCGCAGGCGTATGCCAGCTGCACGGTGGAACCGTCCTGGCTGGTAACGGCGGCGGTGAATACCGGTGCGTCAAAACCGTAGGCAGAAAGGTCTGCGTCCGTGGTCTGGGCGGTGGCATAGGTGCACAGGGCAGACAGCAGACTTTGCACCTTGTCCTGCGCAAGGCTGGCGGCGGGGTCGGAAGCCAGCCGCCACACCGTCTCGTAGGCAGTAGAAGAAGTGCTTTCGGCATCGGTGTTGCCGGCGCTTTCAGCAGGCTCGCTGACGGCATTCAGGGTGACGGAGGTGCCGTCTGCCAGCGTATAGGCTACCTGCGTAATGGCGGAAGCGGTAAGCCCGGTGGGGCAGAAACTGCCGAAGAGCCCGGCCTTATCCAGCTGGAAGCAGGCGGCTTTGTTGCCGCTGACAGTGTAGATGGCATCGTCCCCGGCTTTTTGCACATAGAGGTCCCCGGTGACCGGGTTCTCTGCCCCGAAGGTCAGGGTGGTGCTCTGCCCTGCCGCCGTTACCGTAACGGTGAGCTGCGGGGCATTCAGACCGTAGTCCTCCCCTGCCTGCGGTGTCAGGCTGCGTTTGGCATTCAGCGCCATCAGGGCGGTACGCATGGTGTTGCAGGCGCTTTCGTCCAGATGATAGGCGGGGTCCTGCGCCAGCTGCCAGCTGCCGCCGGAATATTGCAGGGTGTAGGTCTCGCCGTTATAGGTGTACTCGATCTGCTCCAAGTCCTCGGCGGCAAAGCTGGAAAGGGGGATGCTGCCCTCGGCGGCGGCGCTGGCGGTCTGCTCGGCTTTTGCGTTGCTGCGGGTCACCGCCCACAGTGCCGCGCCCAGCAGCACTGCCGCTGCCAGCAGCGCCAGCAGGACACGCTGTTTTGTTTTCATGGCAGTCTCCTTATCTGCGGCGGCGCAACAGCACCACCACTGCCCCGGCAATGAGCACCGCCGCCGGGAGCACGAGCACAAAGATCAACCCCAGTGCTGCGGCGGTGGAGCCCGCCACCGTGATGGGCTCGGCTTCCAGCGCCTTGGTGTCCACAAGGACATCCTGCCCTACCAGCGAGGCAGCGCAGCCCTGCAAAAAGGTCAGGTTGCCGGGCATGGACTGATAAAGCTGTTCGTTATCCATGTTGGGACAGCCGATCCAGAGGACCTCCGCGCCGGTGTCTTCGTTCCGTGCCCAGACAGCCAGCGCAAAGGGACCGTCTGCGTCTCCGTCCTCCTGCTCCATGGTGGTAAGGTCGTTGATATCCGCCTTGGCATAGGCAGAGGCGGAACTGTTCAGCAGCAGCTCGGCAGTGACGTCCTCGGTCTCGGTGACCGTGATGCCCTGCGCCACCGACAGCATGACATGGGTGTTGGTGTTCACGCCGTTCAGCGCGGTGCTCTCGGCAGGCGTGCCGTAGTCCGGCAGCAGCGACCATGCAGAGTTATACAGTGCCTTGCTGCTGTCGCCCTCCACCACCATGCCCTCTGCGCGGGCAAGACCGAACTGCGCCAGCACGGCATCCAGCTGCGGGGTCTGGGCGTAGACGCTGCTGGTCAGCAGCAGCTTGCCGCCCGCCGCCAGATAATCCTGCAGCTGGCTGATCTCATCCACAAGGCCGTCCCCTGCGGTAAAATCGCTGGTGGGTGCGTTGATGATGAGCAGATCGCAGTCCTCCGGGATGGTGCTCGTGAGCAGATCCAGCGGCTGAGCGTCGATATTCTGGGCGTCCAGTGCATCGGTCAGGGAGTCGGTCAGGGTCTGCTCGCCGTGGTTGGTGGTATAGTAGGCGTGGCTCTGCCCGGCTGCGGTAAGTTTATAGATGGCAGAGGTGATCTGCTTTTCGCCGCCAAAGGTCACACTGGCAGAGCCGGTGGTGTAGTAATCGGTATAGTCGTACTCGTACAGGTCGGCGGCATCCAGCACGGTGCTGTTCTCCCCGCAGGTGACGATCAGACTGCCGCTGGAAACATTCTCCGCGCCGTACTTTGCGGCAAAGGTGGGGTACAGAGTGGGGTCTTTCTGTTCCCAGCTCAGGTGCCCGCTCTCGGCGGCGTAGTGATCCAGCAGCTTTGTGATGATGGCATCCTCGCTGCCGGTCTCGCAGAGATAATAGATGTGCACATCCTTTTCCAGCCCCTCCACCAGCGTTTTGGTGCTGTCGCTCAGGGTGTACATTTTGGCCTCGGAGAGGTCAAACTCCGTATATTTTGCAGGGATCGCCCGCACCAGCAGGTTGAGCAGCACTGCCAGCACCAGCACTGCCGCCAACATGGCGGTGGACAGCAATCCGCTGCGGAACACCCTGCCTTTCTGAGAGGCTGCATTCTTGTTCCATTTCATCGTTGTGGCCTCCTCTCAGTTCCAGCGGCGCTTTTCCAGCCCCTGCGCGGTGAAAAACAGGAACACCGCCGCCACGGTCAGGTAGTAGACCAGCGTGGGGATGGAAAAGCTGCTGTTGACAAACTCTTCAAAGGGGGTAAACAGGCACAGGGCACTGAGTACGGCGCTGAACGCCTCGGTCAGCCAGCTGCTCTTGAGCAGAAACAGCGCCGTAAGCGCCACGCAGCACCCAGCAAAGGAAAGACAGCCCAGCGTAAAGCTTTTGCTGCGCAGCCCCGCCACCACGCTGAGCACGGCGGCAATGGCGGTGAACAGTGCCAGCGCCACCGCACTGCCGGTGGTGAACATGGTGCGCAGACTGGGCATCATATAAGCCAGCAGCAGCGCCGCCACACCGGACACAGCGGCGATGATCTGGTTCTCGGTCAGGCTGGAAAGGAACACCCCGATAGCAATGGCAGCGCAGCCCATGAGGTAATAGCACAGCAGGGCAGAAAAATTAGCCAGTGTGCTGGTGCCGGTAGCGCCCAGCACCTTCAGCACAAGGATCATGCCCGCATCCACAAGGCAGGGCAGCGCAAAAATGACACACAGGGCAAAGTATTTGCCCAGCACGATGCCGCCCACCGACACCGGGCTTGTGAGCAGCAGCTGGTCGGTGCGGCTGTGGCGTTCCTCCGCAAAGGAGCGCATGGCGAGCACCGGGATGTAGAGCAGTAGAACAAAAATGGTGCGGTACAGCGTATAGTAGCCAAAATCCGGCAGGCCGTAGCCCAGATTCAGCGCCACAAAATAGATTGCCGTAGCCGCCAGCATAAAAGCGGTAAGCACTGCGCCGATCATGCCGTGAAAGCAGCTGCGGAGTTCTCGTTTAAAGATAGCTGCCATCTCAGTTTCCCTCCCCTTCTGCCGGGGTGTTCTGCTCCGGCATTTTTTCGGTCAGCGCAAGGAATACCTCCTCAAGGCTGCGGTTCTCGGCGGCAAGCGCCAGCACGGTGCAGCCTGCCTCGGTCAGCGCCCGGGACACAGCAGCGCGGCGGTCGGCGGCATCCTCGCTCTCGGCGGTAAATGTGACCTGACCGTCCGCAGCGCTTTCCAGTTCCACCTTGCAGATGCCCGGCACACTGCGCACCGCAGCCAGCACGGTGTCGGTCTCGCCCTGCGCGGTGGCGTGCAGACGGCTGCCGGGGTTCAACGTCTCGCCCAGTTCCTCCGGGCTGCCCACCGCCACCAGACGTCCCTTGGAGAGGATGAGCACCTGCTGGCACACCGCCTGCACCTCGCTGAGGATGTGGCTGGACAGGATGACCGTGTGCGCCTTGCCCAGCTCCCGGATAAGGTTGCGGATCTCGATGACCTGCGCGGGGTCCAGCCCCACGGTGGGCTCATCCAGAATGATGAGCTGCGGGCTGCCCAGCAGCGCCTGCGCAATGCCCACCCGCTGACGGTAGCCCTTGGATAGGCTGCGGATGACCCGGGGCAGCACTTCTTCCAGCCCAGTGCGGCGGGCGGCAGCCAGCACCTGCTGTTTGCGCTGCGCACGCTTGACCCCCTTGAGCTCTGCCACAAAGTCCAGATACTCCTGCACGGTCATTTCCGGGTAGAGCGGCGGCTGCTCCGGCAGGTAGCCCACACAGGCTTTAGCCTGCTGCGCCTGCTCCGGCAGACGGAACCCGGCTACCTTCACCTCGCCCTCGGTGGGGGCAAGATAGCCGGTAAGGATATTCATAATGGTGGATTTGCCCGCGCCGTTGGGCCCCAGCAGACCGTAGATCTGACCGTCCGGCACCGTAAACGAGAGATCCTGCACGGCAGGGCGGCTGCCGTAGGATTTGCTCAGGTGAGAAACTTCGATCACAGCAAACTCTCCTTTTATTTCCGAAGCTGTTTTGCGGAAAGCGGCGTAGAGCCAGCGCTTTCCGGTTTGGAACTGCTATAGTTTAGACGGAAAATGTGTTTAAATTAAGACAATCCTGTGTGGGAAAACGAAACATTTGCCCGCGAAAAATGCAAAAATGCCGCCTCCCGAAGGAAGCGGCATGAGATAGCCTATAATTACTTACGGCCGAAACGCTTGTTGAAGCGCTCAACACGTCCGCCGGTGTCAACCAGCTTCTGCTTGCCAGTGTAGAAAGGATGGCACTTGGAGCAAACTTCGACGTGGATCTCGGGCTTGGTGGAACGAGTCTTGATGACGTTGC
>CAVKCU010000013.1:0-16317 GCA_963654645.1 Clostridiales bacterium
TCAGCGGTCACCGTAATGGTGCGGCTGATGCTGCCGCAGGAGTAGTTGCCCCCGGCGGCGGCAGTCTGGGTATAGGTGCCGGGCTCGGTGGGCACACCATTTATTTTGCTGCTGAAGCACAGGAAGGTCTTTTTCTTGTAGGTGTAACTCACCTTTCCGTTTTCAGCAACCTGTCCGTCCGAGAGGACCTTGGCGGTCATATCGGCGCTTTGCAGCTGGGATACGGTCATGCTGGACGGAGCATCCGCTGTCCAGCTCAGGCTGACGTTTTCCGTCTTGGGCTTGATCTTGAACATGGCAAAGCCGGCAGCGTTGATATCGCTGCTTTCCAGCGCGATGGCACCGGCAAAGTACTTGCCGCTGTCCTTGGGCTGCTCGTCCAGATAGATGCGGCTCAGCGCGCCCTCGGGCAGATACTTGCGGATCAGGCTCAGCGCCAGCTTCATGCCGTTGGAAACGTTCTTCACGGTGGTCAGGTAGCTGGCGGGAACAAAGAAGCTGACGGTGTCCATTACCGAAACGACCTCGTCCGCCACCCGCAGCAGCACGCTGACATCATTGCCGTCGATCAGCTGCTTGAGGTAGCTGTACACATTGAATTCCTCGACCTGATCCGGGGTCTGGGACATCTTTTTAGGCAGGGGGATCAGTTTGAGCAGAGTGCGCAGCTTATCCGAGATCATCAGGGTCACATAACCGTAGGCTTCGCCGCTGGTGCCCAGCACTACAGCAATATACTGCGTGTTTTCCGGTCGGGTCTCCACCTCCAGCTTGTAATCGGAGCCGTAAACAAGGTTGCCGGTAGCCTTGATGCGGATACTGACGATATCATTTTCATCCTCTGCCGCAGTCGGCGCTGCAGCATCGGGCAGCTCCTCGCTGACAGCAGCGGTGCTTTCCGGCTGCTGTGCTGCCGCCGAGGCGGGCATTGCCAGCACGCCCAGCATCATGCTGACCGCAAGCAGGAGCGAGATCCATCGTTTGGCCTTCATACGAAAACCTCCTTTGTTGTTTGGCATCATACCCACATTTTACCGCAAAATAATCCCATGGTCAATAACGGGATTCAAGCCGGGCGCATCACTCTCCGATATAGGTAAAGCGGGGCTGGGTAACGCCATTCCTTGTCACGTTCTCCAGCCACATGGCGGCAGGGCGCACCCACAGCCCGCCCTCGCCGTACAGGGCGCGGTACACCACCATTTCCTCCTCGGTCTCGCTGTGGCGCGCCACGCCCAGCACCTGATATTCATTGCCTTTAAAGTGGCGGTAGCGCCCGGGGCGCACCGGATATTGCAGTTTCTTCATAATAGTTCCTTTCTTTTCTACAAAAAGGGCTGCTGCGCCGGGCGGGTGCAGCAGCCCTCAAACCTTATTTTATAAATATTACAGTGTGCTGTCTGTCCCATCGCCGGGGGTCTGCTCGGCAGAGTACAGCAGCATCAAGTGGTTAGCCGAGGCTTCCAGCTGGCTCTTGGCCTGCCGCAGGGCGGCTTCCTCGGTCTCGTTCATCTTTTCGGGCTTATCCTTGCGCAGGCAGCGGCGCAGGTTGGCAAGGTCGGCCTTCACGCGGGCTTTTTCGTCCTTGTCCAGCTCCTTTTTGCACTTGGAAAGTGCCTCGTCCACCTTATAAGCCAGCACCTCCGCCTGATTGTGCAGCTCCAGCCGCTCCTTGCGGCGGCTGTCCTCAGCCTCGTAGGCGGCGGCCTCTGCCATGGCGCGCTGGATCTCGTTTTCGGAGAGGTTGGTGCTGCCGGTAATGGTGATATTCTGCTCCCGCCCGGTGGCAAGGTCTTTGGCAGATACCTTCACCACGCCGTTCACGTCGATATCAAAGGTGACCTCGATCTGGGGCTTTGAGGAAAAGCTTGCCCGGATGCCGTTCAGCTTGAACTTGCCCAAAGACTTGTTGTCCCGCGCAAAGTGGCGCTCGCCCTGCAGAACGTTGATCTCCACGCTGGTCTGCATGGGACGGGCGGTGGTAAAGATCTGGCTCTTGCGGGTGGGGATCATGCTGTTGCGGGTAATCAGCGGGGTGGCGACCCCGCCCAGCGTCTCGATGGACAAAGTGAGCGGGGTCACATCCATCAGCACCAGCCCCTGCGCTGCCGCGCCGGTGGCACCCGCCAGCTTGCCGCCGCCCTGCAGCAGTGCGCCCTGCACCGCTGCGCCCATGGCAACGCACTCGTCCGGGTTCAGGCTGTGGCTGGGCTCCTTGCCCAGCAGCTCCCGCACCTGCCGCTCCACGGCGGGCATCCGGGTGCTGCCGCCCACCAGCAGCACCTTGCCCAGCTGGCTGGCAGAGATGCCCGCATCCCGCAAAGCGTTCTGCACCGGGGTCACGGTGCGGGACAGCAGGTCGCCGGTCATCATCTCGAACTGCGGGCGGGACAATGCGATATCCAAGTGATGGGGTCCATCCTTGCCCACCGTGATAAAGGGCAGGTTCAGCTGGGCGGAGGGCGCACTGGAAAGCTCCTTCTTGGCCTTTTCCGCTTCCTCCTTCAGCCGTCCCATGGCGGCGGGGTCGCGGGTCAGGTCGATGCGGTCAGACTTTTTGAATTCTGCCACCGCGTACTCCACGATACGCTGGTCAAAGTCATCGCCGCCCAGATGGGTGTCGCCGCCGGTGGCAAGCACCGTGAAGGTGCCGTCCTCGATCTCGATGATGGACACATCAAAGGTGCCGCCGCCAAGGTCGTAGACCAAGATCTTCTGCGCGGCTTCGTTGTCCAAGCCGTATGCCACAGCGGCGGCAGTGGGCTCGTTGATGATGCGCAGCACGTTCAGTCCCGCAATGCGGCCTGCATCCTGTGTGGCCTTGCGCTGGCTGTCGTCAAAATAGGCGGGCACGGTGATGACAGCCTCGGTGACCGGCTCGCCCAGATAGCTCTCGGCATCCCGGCGGATCTTGGCAAGGATCATGGCGCTGATCTCCTGCGGGGCAAGATCCCTGCCGTCAATGTGCGCCCGGTAGTCCGAGCCCATGTACCGCTTGATGCTGGAGATCGTGCGCCCGGAGTTTGTGGCGATCTGGCGCTTGGCTGCACCGCCCACCAGACGCTCGCCGTCCTTGGTAAAGGCCACCACGCTGGGGGTGGTGCGCTCGCCCTCTGCGTTGGTGATGACCACGGGCTTGCCGCCCTCCACCACTGCCACGCAGGAATTGGTTGTACCCAGATCAATGCCGATCACTTTGCTCATACTGTTTCCTCTGTTTCTTGTCCGCCGTGTCTGCGGGCTGATTTTTCTCCAGTTTATCTTACCGGATGGCTGTGACCATTTTTTAGTCCAATTGTAAAGATTCTATGTTATATGCTGCCGGAGCCGCGGGCGGCTCGTGGGTCAGTTCGTAGAGCAGCTGTTCCGCCTCCTGTAACCAGCGGTCAGCGTCCGGCTCGTGCTCCCGCTGCAAAATGGTAAAGGCCTGTTTTGCTTCTGCCGCCTGCGCCAGCGCCTTTTTGCGGGAGGTGTAGCGCGTTTCGTACTGCGCCAGCCGCAGACAGACCCGGGGCGTATACTCGATATCCGGCACCGCTGCCGCGCTCTGCCGCGCCCGGCGGTACCACAGCAGTGCCTTGCCGTTGTCGCCCCGGGCGGCGCAGTCGTCGCCAAGGTCCAAAAGGGCAATGGGCTCACCGCTTTCGGCAGCGGCTTTCCACAGCCTGCGCGCCTGTGCAGTGCTTTTTGGCACGCCGCGCCCCTGATACAAACACTCGCCCAGCAGTGAGAGTCCGGTGGAGCTGCCCTGCTCGGCAGCTTTCTGGTAGCATTCCGCCGCTGCCGTCCAGTGTCCGGCGCGGGCGGCTTCCTTACCGGCTTCGGCTTCCTCTGCGCCGGGGCCCTCCGGGGTGTGGCCCGCGTGCAGCAGACCGTTGAGCAGTGCACCGTCCAGCGAGGCTGAGTTGCTCCACGGGTCCAGCACCACGCCGTCGATGCCCGGGGTATCCAGCGCCAGCTGCATGGCCTGCTCCAGCGTGCGATCTGCCATAGGGCGGCTTGCGGTGCTGCGGTCTGCACCGGCAGCTGCCACCGAGGTGAACAGTGGCAGCCAGCAGCGCCCCTTATCGTTGCGCAGCGTCCACAAGGCAAGGCCATCGGCCTTTTCCGCCGGGACGGGGTGCTCCATCCATGGAGCGGGCGCACCCTGCGCCGAAAGCGCCGTCTGCAGCGGCACCAGCACATGGGTCTCCAGCTCCAGCGCATAATTCAACGCGCTCATCAGGGACCAGAAGCTTTCCTCGTTCTGCCCCTTGTACAGCCCCTGCACCGCCTGCTCGATGGCCGGGCAGCCGGTGCCGCGCGGGCTGTACACCGGTGCAGTGCGGCTGCGGCGGCTGCCCACCGGGCGGAAGCGTACCCCGCCGTCTGTTCGTCTTGCCATTGTGTTCACCATACTTCCCTATCAATATCAGCCCTAAGGTGTATCTGAAAACAAAGAAAATGACGAATATTTCGCAAGCACAAGCGGGATTTAAGGCAAATAGCCGCAGGAATCCTTTGTGGATTTCAAGGCTGTTTAACGCAAAATCCAGCTGTGCTTGTAGAAATAGACTAAATTTTCGACTTTTCTGATACACCCTAGTATAACAGGATTTGGCAGCTTGTACAATGCAAAACACAGCTGCGGCACTGGATTTTCAGTATACATCGCGTTATAATAAGGTGTATTTTGACCCCAAAGGAGGAATTTTTTTGAACCGGATGCTTGGCTACCTGAAGGGCTACAAGCGCGAAAGTGTGCTTGCACCGCTCTTTAAGATGCTGGAAGCCACCTTTGACCTGTTCGTGCCGCTGGTAATGGCGGATATCGTCAACGTGGGCATTGCAGCACACGACCTGCATTATATTCTGGTGCGGTGCGGCCTTTTGCTGCTGCTGGCTGTTATCGGCCTTACTTGCAGCCTGACCGCACAGTATTTTTCCGCCAAGGCGGCGGTGGGCTACTCCACCGCGCTGCGGCACGCCCTGTTTGCCCATATCCAGAACCTGAGCTTTTCAGAGATGGATACGCTGGGCACCAGCACCCTTATCACCCGCATGACCAGTGATGTCAATCAGGTGCAGAGCGGACTCAATCTGTTTTTGCGCCTGTTTTTGCGCAGCCCCTTTGTGGTGTTCGGCGCCATGGTCATGGCCTTTACGGTCAACGCCCGGGCGGCAATGATCTTTGTGGTCACCATCCCGCTGCTCAGCGTGGTGGTGTTCGGCGTGATGGTGGTCACCCGCCCGCTGTACAAGACCGTGCAGACCCGGCTGGACCGGGTGTTGGGGCTGACCCGCGAGAACCTGACCGGCGTGCGCGTGGTGCGCGCCTTTGATAAGGAGCAGAGCGAGATCGACCGCTTTGAGGACGCCAACGCCCTGCTGACCGGGATGCAGCTGCACGTCGGTCACCTTTCGGCGCTGATGAACCCGCTGACCTATGTGCTGATCAACCTTGCCATCGTGGCACTGCTGTATGTGGGCAGCATCGAGATCAACGTGGGCGGCATGGCGTCCGGCGATGTGATCGCACTGGTGAACTACATGAACCAGATCCTTGTGGAGCTGGTAAAGCTGGCGAACCTCATCGTGCAGATCAGCAAGGCGCTGGCCTGTGCAGGCCGTGTGCAGGCAGTGCTGGACACAAAGCCCGGCATGACCTTCCCGGCAGAGCTGCTGGGCGAGGTTGCTGCAGACAAGACCGGCGATGCCGTGCGCTTTGACCATGTAGGGCTGACCTATGCCGGCGCAGGCGCACCCAGTCTGACCGATATCAGCTTTACCGCCAAAAAGGGCCAGACCATCGGCGTCATCGGCGGCACCGGCAGCGGCAAATCCAGCCTTGTAAACCTCATCCCGCGCTTTTACGATGCCACCGAGGGCAGCGTGGAGATCTTTGGTCGTCCGGTGCAAAGCTACCCCCGGGACGCTTTGCGCGGCAGGGTGGCGGTGGTCATGCAGAAGGCGCAGCTCTTCGGCGGCACCATCCGCTCCAATCTGCTGTGGGGCAATAAGGACGCCACCGACGCCGACCTGTGGGCGGCACTGGAAACGGCGCAGGCTGCGGACTTTGTGCGTGCAAAGCCCCTTGGGCTGGACGAGCCGGTGGAGCAGGGCGGACGCAACCTTTCCGGCGGACAGAAGCAGCGCCTGACCATCGCCCGTGCGCTGGTGGGCAAGCCGGACATTTTGATTTTGGACGACAGCGCCAGCGCGCTGGACTACGCCACCGACGCTGCCCTGCGCAAGGCGCTGGCGGCGCTGCCCGGGGCATTGACCGTGTTCATCGTCAGCCAGCGCGCCGCCAGTTTGCAGCACGCCAACCAGATCTTAGTGCTGGATGACGGTCATCTGGTGGGCATTGGCACCCACAGCGCCCTGCGCAGCAGCTGCCCGGTGTACGAGGAGATCTACGAGAGCCAGTTCAAGAAAGGGGAGGCAGAAGCATGAGTGCAAAAGCAAAAAACAAGCTGACCCCGCAGCAGCGCAAGGCCACCCTGAACCGGGTGCTGCACAAGATACGCCCCTACAGCGCCTTTGTGGTGTGCAGCCTGCTGGTGGCGGCGGTCAGCGTAGCCGCCCAGCTGTATATCCCCATCCTGTGCGGCGATGCCATTGATAAGATGCTGGGCAAGGGCAATGTAGACCTTGCCGGGGTGCTGCGCATTGCGGTAAGCATTCTGGTGGTGGCTGGTGTGGCTGCTCTTGCGCAGTGGCTTTTGAGCGTGTGCAATAACCGCATCACCTTCTCGGTCAGCCGCGATCTGCGCAACGAGGCGCTGCGTAAAATCCAGACCCTGCCGCTGTCCTATCTGGACAGCCACCCCTCCGGCGATATCGTCAGCCGCATGGTGGCAGATGTGGATACCTTTGCAGACGGCCTGCTGATGGGCTTTACACAGCTGTTCAGCGGCATTCTGACCATTCTGGGCACATTGCTCTTCATGCTCAGCGAAAATGTGCCCATCACGCTGGTGGTGGTGTGCATCACCCCGCTGAGCCTTGTGGTGGCGGGCTTTCTGGCAAAGCGCAGCTACGGCTACTTCCAGAGCCAGAGCACCGTGCGCGGCAGGCAGACCACGCTGGTCAACGAGATGATCGAAGGGCAGAAGGTGGTGCAGGCCTTTGGGCACGAGGCCGAGAGCCTTGCCGCCTTTGACGAGGTGAACGGGCAGCTGCAGGAGGTGAGCCTGAAGGCCATCTTCTTTTCCAGCCTGACCAACCCCGCCACCCGCTTTGTGAACAACATCGTGTATGCGGGCGTGGGCCTTGTGGGTGCGCTGTACGCCGTGCGCGGCGGCATCACCATCGGACAGCTGAGCGTCTTTTTAAGCTACGCCAACCAGTACACCAAGCCCTTTAACGAGATCTCGGGCGTTGTCACCGAGCTGCAGAATGCGCTGGCATGTGCCGCCCGGGTGTTTGAATTGCTGGACGCCGAGGATCAGGTGCCGGAGGCCGAAAACGCCGCCGCGCTGCAGCCGGACGGTCATGTGCAGCTGCAGGATGTGTCCTTCCGCTACCTGCCCGACCGCCCGCTCATCGAGGGGCTCTCGCTGGACGTGCAGCCCGGTCAGCGCATTGCCATCGTAGGCCCTACCGGCTGCGGCAAGACCACCCTGATCAACCTGCTCATGCGGTTCTATGATGTGAACAGCGGCAGCATCAAAGTTTCCGGCACCGACATCCGGGATGTGACCCGCGCTTCCCTGCGCGGCAGCTACGGCATGGTGCTGCAGGACACATGGCTGCGTGCCGGTACGGTGCGGGAGAACATCGCCTACGGCAAACCGGACGCCACCATGGACGAGGTGATCGCCGCCGCCAAGGCTGCCCACGCCCACAGCTTTATCCGCCGCCTGCCCAATGGCTACGACACCGTCATTGCAGAGGACGGCGGCAACATCAGTCAGGGACAAAAGCAGCTGCTCTGCATCGCCCGCGTGATGCTCTGCCTGCCGCCCATGCTGATCTTGGACGAAGCCACCTCCTCCATTGATACCCGCACTGAGGTGCGCATCCAGAAGGCCTTTGCCCGCATGATGCAGGGCCGCACCAGCTTCATCGTGGCGCACCGCCTTTCCACCATCCGGGAGGCAGACGTCATCCTTGTCATGAAGGATGGTCGCATCGTGGAGCAGGGCAACCACGACCAGCTGCTGGCGCAGGGCGGCTTCTACGCTAAGCTTTACAACAGCCAGTTTGAGGGCGTGGAGACCTGAGTCCCCCCTCATAACAATAACAAAAAGGAGAGATGCGGCGCATCTCTCCTTTTTGTTATCATTTATTCTCCGGTTCCTGCACGATAGGCTCAGCCGGCGGCGGGGTGAGGGTGGAATGTACCACCACAAAGGCCGCAGCCTTTGCCCTGGCAAGGCGCTGGCGCACCTTGCGGGTATCGTTCGCCGGGAAGGTGCGTTCCCCGTCCAGCTTCTCGTCCCAGTTGGCAAGGACGGCGTTCACCTCGGCTTCGGTGGGCTGTAAACCCTCCCGCTCTGCCACCAGCAAAAGCCCCAGCCAGCTGCGCAGCTTGCGCTCTGCCTGCTGGTGCAGCCACTGCCGGAACTGCTCCACCGTCTGTCCGCGCACAGCTAAAAACTGGTCAAAGTTGATGCCGTTTGCCTGCAAGCCCAGATTGAACTGCCGCTGCTCTGCAAAGTAGTTGCCTGCCTCCAGCCGTTTGGGCACAGGGCCGGTCACCTCGTCGCCCAGCTGCCAGACCAGCTCCTTTTCTGCCCGTTCCTTGGCCTGTGCGCAGCGCTTTGCGTAGAGCTCCCGGGTCACCCGGTCGCGCAGCGCAGCTTTGCCTGCGGCATCGGCGGCACGCTCTTCATCACCGTAGTTGCGGTTGATCTCCAGTTCAATAGTCAGCCGGCGCAGCGGGTGGGGCTCGATGGGCTGCACAAAGCCGGTGTCCCGTCCCAGCTCCAGCGGCGGCAGGGTGTAGAACTGTGCCCCCGCCCGGAAGCCCTCAGCCTTGTTGACCGCCAGCAGCTCAAAATCCGGGTCAGTCACCGGTACAAGCTGCTGCTCCTGCACCAGCTGCCGGTAAAGCGGGTCAAAGCCCTCCAGAATGGTGCGGTTCACCGCTGCCGTCAGCAGCGCTTCCTCATCCTGCGGGGCATCCGGGGCGGCCTGCTCCTTTGCCAGCGCAGTCGCCAGCTCCTCCGCGCTGGCTGTAAATACCAGCCGGCAGTCCCCCGGCTCTGCCATGCCGAAATGTTCCAGTTTCATGCAGTGTTCCTCCCCTCTCAATGGTTCATGATGCCGACCATCAGCACCAGCAGCGCCACACCGATGCCGGCATACAGCAGCTCGGCGCCCAGCACGGACTTGTCGCCTTCTACGAACATCTTCTCCGGTGCATCGGGGTCGTAGTACAGGGTGACCACACTGCCCTCGGCAAAGGGCTTGCCCTTGGCGGGCTTGGGGTACTGCAGCCGGTGGCTGCCGCCTGCAGTGGTAAACTCCAGCACATAGGCAGCGCCGTCCCGGCTCTGCACTGTGCCGCTTACTGTAGCCTGCACGCAGGCGCCCTTGGTGCGCAGCTGCTGCCGCGCCCGCACGCTGCGCAGCGCCATGTAAAACATGATCAGTGCACCGACCAGAAAAATAATCACATTCAGCATCGTTTTCCCTCGTTTTTCCGTAATCGCCGGGCAATGCCCGGACGTATAGTTTATTGTACCATAATCCGCCCCAAAAAGCGCCCCGCAGCCGCTATCCAGAGTGCACCAACTTTACCGCAAAAATTTGTCGAATAATTTTGAAATTAAGCCTTGACATTTCCTTTGTATCTGGTATAATAACTATCGTTCCCGGCGCTGTGGTGCAGGAACACAACAGAATATGCGGATATGGCGGAATTGGCAGACGCGTTAGATTCAGGTTCTAATCGGGGCAACTCGGTGGAGGTTCAAGTCCTCTTATCCGCACCAAACAATGAAGATCCGAACCCTTTCGGTAAGAGAAGGGTTCGGATCTTTTGTTTTCTTCGGAAATGAAAACAATAAAAGCCCCCGTGGAGCTTTGCCCCGGCATACCGCCCCGCTGCGCAGGGCTTTTTGTCCAGCTACGCAGTGAAAACGCCCAGTTGCGCAGGATGATTGCAACCTTTTCCCGAAATTGCTATTCTTTTGTCAATCGCCGTATACGAACGGCACAACATACCAAAAGGAGAAGATTTCATGGCAAACAAGGTTTCCAGAAGACAGTTCCTGCACACCGCATCCATTGGTGCGCTGGGGGCTGCCATGGCAGGGGCTCTGGTGGGCTGCTCCGGTTCCTCCGGCAGTTCCAGCACGGCTTCCGCCAGCGGTACTTACACCCCCGGCAGTTATTCTGCCACCTCCAAGGGCATCAGCTCGGACGTTACCGTCACCATGACCTTTGACGCTGAGACCATCACGGATGTGACCATTGATGTTTCCGGCGAGACCGAGGGCTTTGGCAAGGGCATCGGCGATGAGCTGAAGGAGCAGATCCTCAAGGCCCAGAGCGCCGAGATCGACGGTCATTCCGGTGCGACCATTACTTCGGATGCCGTTAAGGATGCCGTTGCAAACTGCGTGGCACAGGCCAAGGGCGAGCCGGTGGTCAGCACCACCCCCGGTCAGAGTAGCGCAGAGGGCGAGAGCTGGCGCACCGCTCCCGATGCGGTCACCGAATTTGCAAAGGAGTACACCGCCGATGTCGTCATCGTGGGCGGCGGTCAGGCCGGTACACCGGCTGCCCGTGCCGCTATTGAAGCCGGTGCCAGCGTGATCGTGATCGAAAGCCAGACCGAGGATGCCATGAGCTTCCGCGGCGGCGGACAGATCGGTCACCTGAACAGCGAGTTTTTGGCTAGCAAGGGCATTCCCCAGATCGACATACAGGAGTTTGTTACCGACTGGCAGCTGCGCACCAACAACCGCAGCCGCTGCGGCCTGATCATGGCCTACGCCAAGAACAGCGGCAAGTGCTTTGACTGGATGACCGACAGCTTTACCGCAGAGGAAAAGGACAGCTGGAGTGTGCGTCAGTGGCCGCTGAGCAGCAACTACACCCAGAAGAAGAGCGGCATCAGCACCTGGGTGGGTACCCCCACCCTGAACGGTGATGCTTCGCCGGTCAAGCGCTGCATGGAGATTGCCCGCGAGAAGGGCGCAGACTACCACTTTGGCACCAAGGCCTGCCAGCTGATCAAGGACGGCGATGCCGTTGTTGGCGTTGTGGGCAAGGAGGCTGATGGCAGCTATGTCAAATTTACCGCAAACAAGGGCGTGATCCTTTGCGGCGGCGGTTTTGGCGGCAACGCTGAAATGTGCCGTGACCTGCTGATCGAGATCAGCGATTACTGCTCGGACGACACCGCCATTGGCGGCATGGACGACGATGGCTCCGGCATTCAGCTGGGTTACTGGGCAGGCGGCCGTCTGGAGAGCCGTCCGCTGTCCAGCATGGGCGGCAACTACGTCTACCCCTGCAACAGCCCCGGAGACCCCATTGGCACCACCGCTGCTCTGTGGGTCAACTGCCACGGCAAGCGCTACTGCAACGAGGGCTTTGGCGATATCGTGCTTTCCGCTATGGCTGGTGCAAAGGAGCCGCAGGGCAAGATCTTTACGGTGTTCAATGATACCATCCGCACCGACCTTACCTATCAGGCACCCGGTCACATGGCTGTTGATTATGCCAACGGCGAAGACGAGAAACTGGATGACATCCTGCAGGGCGCCATTGACGGCGGCGATGCCGGTTACGAGGTGACCGGCATGGGCACTGTGACCGTGTATGCCGGCGAGGATGCCCAGCAGCTGGGTCAGCGTCTGGGCTTTACCGGCACCGATCTGGAAAACTTTGTTGCCACCGTGGCACGCTACAACGAATTGTGCGAAAAGGGCGTGGACGAGGACTTTGCCAAGGAGCCGGTGCTGCTGCGCCCGCTGAACGGCAAGCATATCTTTGCCTACGGTGCTGAGAAATCCATGGGCAGCATGCTGGTGACCACCGGCGGTCTGCTGACCGATGATAACAGCCAGGTGCTGGGCGAGGACTTTGAGCCGATCAAGGGTCTGTTTGCAGCAGGCAACAACTGCGGCGGTCGTTTTGGTTTCCAGTACTCCACCTCCATCCCCGGCGAGAGTCTGGGCCTTGCCAACACGCAGGGCATGATGGTTGGTCAGTACGTTGCCGCACTGTAAAAAGCGGCATTTCTGAGCGTTTTTCTTTCTTTTTTCTTCTTTTTCAGGAGGGCTGCCCCGGTGTCGTTTGGCGCATCGGGGCAGTTTTCCCTGTCCGGCTGTCTTTGTGTGAAAGGAGTTTTGTCATGTCTGCCCCGCTGCATCTTTATCTGCACGTTCCGTTCTGTGTCCGGCGCTGCACCTTCTGCAACCAAAAGATCTATCCCGCTGCGCCGGAGACCTGCAAGACCTATGCGGACGCACTGCTGGCTGAGCTGGAAGCTACCGCACCGGATTTTTCCGGCGACCCGGTGCAGACGGTCTACTGGGGCGGCGGCAGCCCTACGGCGCTGCCGCAGGACGATTTTGCACGGATCATGCGCCGGATCAGGGAGTTGTTCTCTCTGGCTGCGGATGCCGAAGTCACCGTAGAGGCACTGCCCAACCGGGTGGATGCCTCGTGGATGGTCACCTTCCAGAACACCGGTGTCAACCGGCTGGTGCTGGGGCTGGCTACTGCCCGCATCCCGGAGCTGGAACGCATTGGCAGCGCAAACAATATGCCCAGCTCTGAGACCAGCCTGATCCTTCCGCAGCTGTTCCATCTGCCCGGGTACGAGGCGACGCTGCTGTACGGCATCCCGGGACAGACAGCGGCAAACTTTGCCACCAGCCTGCGGTTTGCCGTTAAGTACAAAGTCTCAGCGCTGCGGCTGGACCCCATGACCCTGCCGGAGGGAATGGAAGAAGCGGTGTGCAGGGAAGAGATCCCGGCGATGCTGGACTACGCTGCCCGCCACCTGACCGAGAAGGGCTACCATGAGTATCTGCCCGGACGCTTGGCAAAGCCCGGACAGGAATGCCGGGATCTGCTGGCGCGCCAAAGCACGGAAAACTACCTGAGCTTTGGACCGGGCACCACCACCCGGGTGGATGGCGGACTGTCCCGCACCACAGAGAATATTGCCGTGTACACCCTGCACCCGCAGGAGCCGGAGCTTCTGTATAAGCCGGTGACCGGGGCATAAAAAGCAACAGAGGCCGCTGCACAAATATGCAGCGACCTCTGTTTTTATTTTTTCTCCGGGAACAGCAGGGTGAGCACAAACTCTCCGTTCTCGCTCCGCAGGCTCATCTGCCCGCCGTATTTTTCGGCGGCAGAGCGAATGCTGGCAAGGCCGAAGCCGTGATTCTCCGGGTCGTCCTTGGTGGTCTTGGGCAGAGCGTCCTCCGGCAGCAGCTGCTGCCGGCAGGCGTTGCGGAAATTGAGCACTACAAACCCGCCCCGCTTCTGGCATCGCACGCTCAAGGCACGGCTGTCCGGGTCCGGCAGCGCAGAGCAGGCCTCGATGGCATTGTCCATGGCGTTGCCAAAAATGACGCAAAGGTCGATGGGCTGTATAAAGTCCAGCAGTTTGCCGTCCACGGTAATGGTGCAGGCGATCTGTGCCTGTTGGCATCGCGCCAGCTTTTCACCCAGCAGGATATCCACGGTCTCGTTGCCGGTGGCAGTCATCTGCTCATAGGGCTGCACCTCCTGTAAGATCTGCCGGATGTGCGCCTGCACGGTTGCCTGGTCGCTGCTCTGCTCCAGATAAAGCAGGATATTTTTCAGGTCGTGGTACTTGCTCCGTACCGAGTCCACCGCTGTTTTACGCAGCAGATACTGCTGCTGCTGCTGCTCGGCAGCGATGCGCAGCTGCAGCATGGTGCGCTTTTCCTCCTCGGCGATGGCATAGCCCAGAAAGCTGATGTTTACCAGCAGCGCCAGCACACAGCACCCGGTCAGAAGCACCGGCACGGCGGTGGTCAGGTCTTCGTTGGTCAGCGGCAGCCAATAGGTGAGCCGGCAGACGAACAGATAAGGAACAGCGGCTAGAATATACAGGGCGAGTGCCGTGCCGTGCAGGGTGCGCAGCTTTTCAGCCGGGCAGAAGCGGCGCAGCAGCCACAGCAGCGCTCCCTGCACCGCTGTCAGCGGCAGATACGCCAGCAGCGCCGCCCAGAGCGTGCCGGAGCGCAGAGGGTCGTACCCCAGCAGCCGCATATTGGCAAACCGCATAATGGTGTCGGTGCAGTCGGTGAGCAGAAAAAAGCACAGTGCCTGCTGTATGGCAAGCCCGATGCTGCGGCGCAGCAGGGTATAGGCAGTGGCGGCATAAAGGGCAATGGAGCAGGCGATGCCAGCATATTGTCCGCCAAGGGTGGCAAAGGTCTGCTCCCACTGCAGCACCACCGTCAGTGCCAGCACCAGCACCACCGGCTGCAAGCCCTGACGGCGCAGGCTGCGTCGCAGCTCAGTGCCACAAATGTAAAAGGGCAGCAGCGATCCATAGCTGACTGCCCGCAAAAAGGTACACAGGCTGATGACCATCACAGCGCCTCCCCCCAGCAGGCTGCCAGCGCGGCAAGCAGCGCCTTGCGGCGGTATTTGCTTACCGGCAGACGCTCGCTGCCCAGCACCACATTGGTACCGTCCAGCCGGGTCACCTGCTCCAGATTGATCAGAAAGGAGCTGTGGCAGCGGAAAAATCCGTTTCCCAGATCCTTCTCCAGTGCGGCAAGGGTGCCACTGTAGCTCACCACACCCTCTGTGGTATGCAGTACCAGCCGGTGGCTGAACACTTCCACATAGACAAGATCCTTTGCGCGCAGACGGAACACGCCGTCGTTGTTTTTAATGGTCAGGATGTGTTCTGCCCGCTGGCAGATCCGGCGGCAGGCACGCTCAAGGCTGCGGCAGAACCGCGGATAGCTGACCGGCTTGACCAGATAATCCAGTGCAGCGACCTCGTAGCTTTCCAGTGCATAGCCGGTAAGGCTGGTGATGAACACGATCTCCAGCTCCGGCAGCGTTTCCCGCAGGCGGCGGGCGGTCTCCATGCCGGAAAGCCCCGGCATCTGGATATCCAGCAGCGCCAGCTGCAGCCCTTGGGAAACATTTTCCAGCAGCTGAGAGCCGCTTTCAAAAAACGTTGCCTGCACCGGCTGGTGGTTTTCTGCCTGCCAGCGGTCAAGATATTCCTTTAATGCAGCCCGTGCGCTGGTCTCATCCTCTGCGATCGCGATCTTCAGCATTAATCTTCACCGTCACCCGTATCCATAGCGTTTTTTCTATTCTACCATATTTATGCTTGCCGGAAAAGCGCTGAAAGCCTCCTTACAGAAATAAGAAAGCAGATAGAGTAAAGCGAAAACAGGGTGCGCGCTCCAAGGCGTCCCGCCCTCAGCTGCGCTCCCCGGTCAGGTCGGTGCGGCGGGTCACCTTGTGGATGGTGCCGTCCGGCTCCTGAATAGATGTGCGCTCCAGCTGGCTGCGCAGGCTGGCCTTGATGTCGGCCAGATACTCCTGCCGCAGAGCCTGCTGCTCGGCTTTTTCGGCCTCGGTCAGACCGGCGGTCTTACTCTTTTTAGCCAACGCATTGATGCGGGCGATCTTTTCTTCCGTCATAAGGGAACCTCCTGTATTTCATCGTAAAATATGCTATAATGTAGGCAAGACCATTATAGCAAAGGATGATACCAATGGCAACACAACGCAACTATGCCCAGCAGATGGACGCCGTGCTGGCGGCTCTTGGCGATACC
The DNA here is from genome assembly GCA_963654645.1 of Clostridiales bacterium. Taxonomy (GTDB): domain Bacteria; phylum Bacillota; class Clostridia; order Oscillospirales; family Ruminococcaceae; genus Faecalibacterium. The sequence continues at coordinate 15,738 of CAVKCU010000013.1, forward strand.
CGCCCGCGCCTTTTGCTCCACGCCTGCTGCGGTCCCTGTTCCAGTGCCGTGCTGGAGCAGCTGTGCCGGTATTTTGAGATCACGGTGCTGTACTATAATCCCAACACATGGCCGGCAGCAGAGTACCACCGCCGGGGCGAGGAGCTGCAGAAATTCGTGGCGGCAGCCCACCCGCTGGGTGTGACCGTGGTGGAGGACAGCTACGACCCGCAGCAGTTCTACACCGCCGTAGCCGGGCTGGAAAACGAGCCGGAGCGCGGCAGCCGCTGTACCGTCTGCTACCGGCTGCGGATGCGCCGTGCGGCGCAGTACGCCCGGGACAACGGCTTTGACTGGTTCACCACTACCCTGTCCATCAGCCCCCACAAGGATGCTGCGCGCATCAACGCCATCGGGCAGGAGCTGGAGACAGAGTTCGGGGTCAAGCATCTGCCCTCGGACTTCAAAAAACACAACGGCTACCTGCGCAGCCTGCAGCTTTCGGAGCAGTACGGTCTGTACCGGCAGGACTACTGCGGCTGCGAGTTCAGCGCAAAAGCAAGAGGGATTGAGGGATAACGCAAAACGATTTGGAATGCGC
>CAVKCU010000014.1:0-16295 GCA_963654645.1 Clostridiales bacterium
TGATGGCGTTGAACAGAGTGGACTTGCCCACGTTGGGCAGGCCGACGATACCTAATTTCATAGTTTTTTCTATCTCCTTATTTTTCAAGGGTTTTCGGCACTTGAACGGCGCTTACTGTACCATTTTTATTTTGCTGCACTTTTTCAAATTGCAATACGGCTTTTGACACGGAATCCTCCGCCCTTTCTCTGGCTGATCCCCTTGCCGCATTCTTTGCCTTATAATTTTTCACCCATTCGGAAACTTCTTTCTCCCTATGAGAAGAAACCTCCATACATTTTATAATTGTAGCACAAGGGCTTTCTTTTCTCAATAGTGAACTTCCCTTGAAATTGCCGGACTTTTTGTAAGCGGCGCGGCTGATTTACACCATTTCAGCGCTTAACAGGCAAAAGATCTCCGCTCACACTTGTGGGCGGAGATCTTTGCGTTTAATAGTGCTTCGGTCAGCAGCTCATTTTCCCAATATCCTATCAATCATCATTTCTACGCATTCGGGATCATCAATGGTGTACACATTCTTTTCCTCTCGCTGAGGGCGTTCCATGAGCCACCACTGGCGCAGTTGGCTGGCCGGAGTGCCGGACATGATGAACGAATTGAGGACAACTGTTTTGCCATCTGCCGTAGGCGCCAGTCTGGCCTCCAGTTCCTTGATCGTTTTATAAAACTCGATCTTGGGATCATCCGGTCGGATATGCATCAAGCCCTTCGGATCGATAAACGAAATATACTGCGTTTCGGGCGTATCGATCCAGAGGATGTAATCAGGGTAAAAATTGCCCGCCTCGAAGAAGCCCATGCCGACCTTGCTCTTGTTGCGAAGCAAATACAGAGATTTATCCGTCAGCTCCGCTGCGTGGTCATCTACGTATGCCTTGAGACGATCCACAAACCTCATTTCGTCGGTATTCAGCGCAACGGGCGACACCTGTATTTCCAGATTGCTCTTTTCAAGACAGATCAGCGGGGCGTACAGATGCGACCGAAGATCGAACAGAACCAGTTTGCCGCGGAAAGAATCTTTTTTGTAGACGTCGAGCCCGTTATTCGCCTGCAGCACGGCGGACATCTCCGCAACGAAAGCCTCCAGCTCATCGCCGGTGGGGTCCATCGCGCCCTGCTGCGTGTAGGTCAACGTGTATTCATCCACAAAATTGCTGTCATCCGCATCCAGCATCGCATATTCCAGACGCGGTGCCTCCCAGCGCTCTTTTTCAAATCTGAAAAACTTATCCATATAGGATCTGAGCGCCATGACGGCATAATCGGTCGCCGCCTCCAGCTTTGCCATCGAATTGATCTCCAGATGGTTTTGCGGGATCAGAAGTCCGTACCAGCCGTCCTCCCGCAGGATATCAAGCAGCCTGCCTTTGACAATGCTGATATTGAAATACCGCTTTTCGCTCTTATACTCCTGCAGCTCCTCAAAGATCCGCTGGACATCCAGCAGCGGCAGAATATCCGCCGGGAGCGTTCGCGGCTCCGGCATGGATTCGATTTTGAAACTGGAAGTGGAATCGATCGTCTGGATCTTGCTGCGGCAGTCGATGACTGTTTTGCTCTTGAGCAGGTAGCGCAGAAATTCCTGATCGGGCTTGTCCAGGATCAGGCGGGCAGCCTGCTGCTTGAAATTGGCTCCGTCTTTCACCTTGATGACGCGGAGCTTTTTGCCTTTCACTTCATCAAACCGGCTGATCACCGGCAGGTGGTACTCACGCACCGCTTCATTGGCGGGCGCGCCTTCCTGCTCCAGATAGGTCTTGAAATCTTCCATATACTGCGCCTTCACGCCGAATATGGTCAGCGTTTCCAGCAGCTCGATATGTTTGGGCGTTTTGACACCGGCATCCAGCCTGCAGGAACGTTTCAGGCATCCGTTGTAGCCTTTCAGGCGTACGCCGCGTCCGAAAAGCTGAATGGCCTGCGATCCCTCGCCTTTTGCAAAGTTGATCAATCCCATGGTGGAGACACGCCAGCTGTTCCAGCCCTCCGTGAATTTGCGGGAGCCGATCAGCATTTTGATATTGGAATTCGGCCTATTGATATTTCGGAACAGCGATCCCGAAACAAATTCCTCGTTGCTGACGATGATGCCCTTCTGCTCACAGTTTTTCAGCAGGCCGGACGTATCGCCAATATTGATGACGCCGAAATAATCGCCGTATTCGCCCACCTTCAAGCCGATCTCACCGGAAACCTGCCGGATATTCTCCATCCGCAGACGGGGTTCGTCAGCGCTCCCATCCGTGTTGAATACGATACGGAGGACGTCCGCAAAGATCTCGGCTGGATCCGAACTGAAAATTTCCTGCAGCGCATGGAAATCCTGATAGAACAGCTCTTTGCCGCTGGCGTCGATCAGTCCGGTATCTTCGTTCAGCACAGCGCGGATATGCTCGATCGATCGTGTGCGGTCGCTCAGGAATTTGTTGAGGAAAAGCAGCACTTCCTCCACGTCGGTGAGCAGATCCTTTTCCGCCTGCGAAAGACCGCTGCTTTTGACCGGCGCGGTAACACGGTTGCCCACAAACACCAGCAGGGGCTTTTCGATCCGGAATTCCTGCAGCGCATCCGCTTCCACCTCAAACAGCTTCATTTGCTGATAGAAGGACAGCAGGCATCCAACCAGATACAAATGCTTCTGTTCAGGATCCATGGTGCTTTGCAGATTGTAAATGCGGTAGTCCTTGCCGTATCCGTCGTGGTAGAAATATTTGTAGGAATAATCCATAATGATGGATCTCCCATATTCCTCCATGAGTGCCCGGGCGTCTCTGGCCTGCTGGGTATTGCCGGCGGCATTGGCTTTCAGCGCCTGTTTGAAGGTAGCGGAATACTCAAAGGCAAAGCCTTCTTCGGAAAGGCGGGTGCGGTAATCGTACCACACATCGCCGGACAGGCCGCGGTGCCCCTCATCCACCAGCACCAGATTGTTCTGCTCGAAGCTGTCGACGGAGACGGTCTTGACCTTGCCTTCCTCCTTCAGCTTGTTCATATCGATCACGATCACATCATCCTGCTGCCTGCCAAAACCGCTGTCCTTCTCGAACATTGCCGCCGGGATGGACGACAGGGCAAGCTCCTCCAAGTGCTGTTTGCTCATACCCTCGTTGGGCGCCAGCACGATGACCTTGTTAATGGACAGCTTGCTGTTGATCCGCTTTGCCCGCTTGAAATAATGCAGAAACTGCAGAATGTTCATGTGCATGATCAGCGTTTTGCCGCTGCCGGTGGCGCACATAAAAGCCAGCTTGTTCAGTTTATCCGTTGTATAGGGCTGAAAATCAATGAGTCCGAGGGACTGGGCTTTGACCTGCCGCAGCCATGCATTAAGATCCGCGCAAAATGTGTCCGCGTCGGAAAAATACCGGTCCAGATACATTTCCGTGAAGAGCAGGGCGACATACTGGAAATACTTCCATTGCAGTCCGCCGCGCTTCTCCCCGATCTGGCGGGTGTGACGGCAGATGTTTTCATCATACAGGCGCAGCTTTTCCGGCGTGACAGCAGCGCCCCGCATCTGGCAGATATGGGCGATATAGGTGTAGAAATATGTGTTGCCGCTTTCGTTGACGCCCTCGTATTCGCTGCTGTTCAGCTTTTCACCGAGCGCACGGATGGAATCGATCTTCAGTTCATGCAGAAAATAGCGGAACAGCACGAGCTGATCGTCGAAAGAGGCCTGCGGGGCGGTTTTTCTTGCCATACTCACGCCTCCTCGAACATCCGATTTTTGAATTCGGTTTCCGTCATCCGCACCGTCCAGCCTTCGCTTTTACCGCGCAGATTTTCAAGGTTGCTGTCGCCGTTGACGAAGATCACGTCATACCTGCGGTCTTCGGCGTTGTTGCGGTAGGTGGTAAAATACGCATCCAGCGCCGCATTGGAGGCAACGATGTCATCCGTCACGCTGCGCCAGATCACCAGTGCGCGGCGGCCGTCGGGCAAGCTGCCTTCGATCTGCCGGAAGGCGTACTGTCCGCTGATATCGCTGACCAGCTCCACAGCGCCTTCGTAAGCAGGATGCTCGGCGGGCTTGCTGAGCCAGTAGGAGATAGCGCTCTGCCGGGCGACCGTCAGACCGATCAGATAATTGAAAGTCTCGACCAGATCCACCGGGCGCTCCTTGCACTCGTTCTTCTCGGTGATCTTCATCGTATAGGCGAAGGGATTGGAGAACGCCTCCACGTCCAGCAGACTGCCGCGGCTCTCCAGATCCACCATGTAGTGGATCATGTAATCCTCGCCCAGCAGCGCCTTGAGTTGTCCGCCGTTGTCGGAAAGCTGGATGTTGGAAAGTGCATCTTCATAGCTCTCCAGAGACTGGTAACGCACGATCCCGCTTGTAGAGTCATTCCGTACCTGCGGTTTTCCGTTTTCCCATGATTTTATTCCGGAAGCGTACATTGACTTTTTCACTCTCGGTACAGTTACCCTGTCAAAATATGTACCCATTTCAACAAGGATGAATTTTCTCTTACCTTTGTCTTTATCCTCTTTGTTCAGAAGCATCACGGCTTGCGCAGTCGTACCGGAACCAGCAAAATAGTCAAATACAATGCTATCCTTGCGCGAAATGGCATATATACAGTCTTTTACAGTGTTTATCGATTTCGGATATTCAAAATCTTCTTTTGTAAACCCCATTCCGGTAAGGACTTTTGTGCCGTAATCACCGGCATTATAACGAGAATCTGACCACAGCGTTTTAAACTGATCAGAATATTTGGGCATTTTAATTTGGTAGTTCCCTTTTCTTGACGTTTCAACCTTCAGATAGTCATAGATCTCCCCGATCGACTGATATGCATATCTCCATTTTCGCTCAACACCTTCGTCGTCGATAGGCCAAACCGCAATAACCGGATGGTCTTTGCTTCCCGAAAGTGTAACAGGTCCTTGCTCGTTCGGGACAAAACACTTTATTTCTCCCACGATGACCTGATTCGGTGCGTCAGGATGAATTTCATCAGAAAGAACATCGCCATATCCAACGACCACTCCGTTTTGGATATAAACGGGATAAAAGCAATTGGCAGCATCTGCCCGTTCGGATTCACTTCCCCAGTTCCGGAAAGCAGAATACTCCCATTCAGATTTCGGTCGCTTTACTTCATTGAGCTTTTTCATTGCCATCGGGACAACAAATACGGCATATTCATTGGAATACGAAAAATGATCTCCTTGCGTTCCCTTTTTATTATGCTCGATTGCGACTGAAACGACGTCATCTTCAGGGAAAATTTCCTTGCAAAGGTCAAACAGCCAATTATGCTCGTATTTATCTATGGCGATCACTACTGCGCCATCTTCCGACTGGAGGCGCTGACCTTCTGTCAGCCGGCTATGCATCAGCGTAAGCCATGCGGAGTGTTTATACGAGTTTTTATAGAGCACCTCACTTGATGGAGAGTTGTAAGGCGGGTCGATATAGGTACAACGAATCGAATTTCCGTAGACTTTTTGGAGCAGTCTGATCGCATGATAGTTGTCCCCGTTGATCAGCAATCCAATCGTCTGCGCGTCCAGATCCGGAATGCTCTCCAGCAGCGCCAATTTGAATGTATCGGAGAAATGCTTGGTATCGAGGATCAGATTCTGATTCTGCCGCAGAAAATCAACGGACGGCGGGTTCGTCCAGCCTTCCGCTTCGTCGATGGCGTACATGGCGATCCATTCATCGATCTGCGCCTTGTTCCCGATGATCTCCGGCCAGAAGGAGCCATCGATCTTGTCCAGCGTGATGCACCAGTTGGTCTCCACCACAAATTTCTTCTTCAGCCACAGCTTTTTCTGAAAATCCTCGATCTGGGCGAGAAAATCAATAATGATCTTTCCGACGCGCTTGATGGCTTTCACCTTAGCAAGGTAGGTCTCCACCCGGGCTTCACTGCCGGTGTCCAGATCCTCCAGATGCATGACCTCGCTCTTGATGAAGAAATCCAGCTCGCGCGTCAGGAACCCGCGCAGGTCTTTGTGGATGAAATAATCGAAGGTGTTCTTTGCCACATAGCCCTTCAGGTGCTTCTCCAACAGGGTGGTCGTCTCCCTGCCTTTGCCGGTGGGGATCGGCGCGATCAGCGGATTCAGCTCCGCCCGATGCTGGGACAGCAGCCATGCCGTGATAGCGGCATAGTTTTCCTCGGCGTATTTCTTTTTCTTATTTTCCGGGATATCGTACACGAAGCGGATCACGATCTCCGCAGCTTCCGGATCGTATTCAAATGTTTTGATCCCCGGGTAGTTTTCTTCATCCTCCGTAAAGAGCATGAAAGTACGCTTGCTGTCCTTGCTCTCTTTGTTGTTGTTCTGCTCCGTGGTAGCGTCCACCAAGCGGAAATGGACACTGATCCCATCGAAAACGAAGGTGTAATCTTTGAAATTCTCGCTGGTTTTGATGTAGTACTGATCCTGATTTGCCCAGTAGAGCTTTACTTCCTCGCCCTCGTAGGGGATAGCGTACACGCCTTCCTTGTACCGGCGCTTGGAAACAAAATCGCCATCCTCATAGTACCGGTTGAAGAAGGAATACAGCGCAGAGTACACATCCGTCTCCAGTGCAGCCAGATCAGCACCTTCCGCAAGCTGCTTCTGGAGCTGGAGATATTTCTGTTTCATCGGCGCAGTATCCGGCAGAGCATCGACGGTCATCCCCATCCCTGCAACATTTTCTTCGATCGATGCCATCTGCGCACGGATCTCTTCCTTGCCGCCCTGCGCGAAGGGCGCAAGTGTTTCCTGCACCATCTGCGGCAGACGCTCTGTCAGGAATTCTTCAATTTGTGTCTTGCGAAGGTTCATAACGCGGTAGATGCCAAAATCAAGATCTGATTTATCGAGCTCAAACATCTGTTTCAGCAGGCTTATAAAGCGATTCAACCGTTCATTCATAATGATACTCCTATTCTCTATTTTGCGCCGGGAAACATTTCCTGCAATGCTGTCCGAATATCGTTCCATTCATCCGGATGGGTCCTGATCATATCTTTGATATCAGTCGGTATTTCCTGCCTGCATTTGGCAGCCTTGTCAAACAAGTCATTGGATCTGATCTTATCTTCCGTAAGAAGATTTGCATCCAGCACTTCGAACATTTTCTCGAGAATTTCCTGCGATGGGGGTGTGCCGGCTAAACTCTCATAGAAGTATGGCTTGTTGATCCCAACCGCTGTACAAAAATCGACCTTGCTCATGCCTGTTTTGCAAATTTCTGCTACAAGAAATTCGCCGAATTCAGACAATTCCCTCTTGCGTTTAGCCACCTGTCGTTATCCCCCCTTCAAAAAGTATGTATGTAAACATACTAACATATTATTCGGACAAACGCAAGCCCTTGAAAGCCGTAAAAAACCCTTGCCGCCAGAGGATAGCAGGAGGGATCCCCCCCTTCCCCGCGCTCTGTTTTTTCCTCCCATCACCTGTGCGCATGGTGGGGTGAAAATTTTTCGCCTTTCTGTACAAACGCACTGAAAAATTGTAGGATAAGAATGGAAAAGACGTCACTTTCACGCTTTACAGCTTTACCCAGATAAAGTAAAATAAGAACAGAAGCCTTTCATGCTATGGGCGCGGAGGATGCCGCGCCGGATGTTTTTGTGTATAGAGACACCGGAATTGTGCCGGTGCAGGGAAAGAAACAAGGGAAAAGAAACACGGGAAAGGAAACGAGGGAGCAAGATGGAGTTCAGTCTGGAGCATCTGCAGCCAAAGGAGCGCGCCTCCTTTGCGCTGCGCAGCCTGTACGAGACGGCAGGCTGCCGCAAGTACCACATGGGACGGTTCGAGGAGTACAGTCTGTATCAGGAGAACCGCAGCTTTCTGTCGTCGGAGCAGGTCATCACCTTTACCGATCTGGATGGTCGTCTGCTGGCGCTTAAGCCGGATGTGACCCTGTCCATCGCCAAGACGGCGCAGCCCGCGCCGGGCGAGACGCTGCGGTACTACTACCACGAAAACGTCTACCGCCCCTCTGCCGAGAGCCACACCTTTAAAGAGATCTCCCAGATGGGTCTGGAGCTGCTGGGCGCTGTGGGCGAAGCCGAGGTGCAGCAGACGGTATGTCTGGCGGCGCAGTCGCTGGCGGCGCTGGGCGCAGAGTGGGTGCTGGAAGTCAGCCACATGGGCTACCTGTTCGGACTGTTCGATGCGCTGGGCGTGCCGGAAGCCGCCCGGGCGCAGCTGCTGGAAAAGCTGCGGCAGAAAAACGCCCACGAGCTGCGCGCCGCCGCGCTTTCTGCGGGGCTTTCCGAAGCAGCTGCGGACGCCTTGTGCGGAGTGCTGGAACTTTCCGGCGGCTACGCCGCTACCCTTTCCAAGGCGGCGGCGCTCTGCCGCAACCCCGCTATGACCGCCGCTGTGGCAGAGCTGACCGCCCTAGCCCCCACACTGGGACAGGCGGGCGGCAGCATCCGGCTGGACCTGACCTTAGCCGGTGAGATGGAATACTACAACGGCCTTGTGTTTCAGGGCTACCTGAAAGCCCTGCCCCGCCCGCTGCTGAAGGGCGGGCGGTACGACCTGCTGCTGCAAAAGTTCACCCCCGGGGCGGGTGCTATCGGCTTTGCAGTGTATCTGGATGAGCTGGACCGGCTGAACGCGATGCCGCCGGTGCAGCATCAGGACACCGGCAAGGTGATGCTGAACGTGGCGCTGCCCAAGGGGCGGCTGGGCGACAAGGTCTATAACCTGCTGGCGGGCATCGGCTACGGCTGCCCGGAGGACTACAACGCCACCCGCAAGCTGGTGGTGGAGAACCCGGCGGCGGGCATCCGGTATTTTCTGGTCAAGCCCAGCGACGTTGCCATCTATGTGGAGCACGGCGCTGCCGATGTGGGCATCGTGGGCAAGGATATCCTGACCGAGGCCGCCGCCGATGTGTACGAGCTGCTGGATACCGGCCTTGGTCGCTGCCGGATGTGCGTAGCCGCCCCGGCGGGCTACCGGGACGACCCCAGCCGCCCGGTGCGGGTGGCCACCAAGTTCGTCAACATTGCAAAGCGCTACTACGCCTCCATGGGGCGGGATATCGATATCATCAAGCTGAACGGCTCCATTGAGCTGGCACCCATCCTTGGGCTTTCGGATGTCATCGTGGACATCGTGGAGACCGGCACCACCCTGCGGGAGAACGGCTTACAGGTGGTCACCGAGTTCATGCCCATCTCGGCGCGGTTCATCGCCAACAAGGCCAGCTACCAGTTCAAGCACCGGCAGATGGACACCATGCTGGAAAAGCTGCGCGACACCTTGCACAAGCAGGAGGAAGAAACATGATAAAGCTGTATAATTTTGACGAGCTGAAGCCGGAGGAGATCCTGAACCGGGATATCCGCGCCGAGAAGAACGTGGAGGACGTGGTGGACGCCATCATTGCGGACGTGCGCGCCCGGGGTGATGATGCCCTGAAGGACTACGCCCTGAAATTTGACGGTGCAGAGATCGAAAATTTACAGGTGACGCAGGCCGAGATCGACGAAGCCTTTGCGGGCATGGACCCCTATTTTCTCGAGACCCTGCGGCAGGCGGCGGAGAACATTGAGCAGTTCCACCGCCAGCAGGTGCACAAGAATTTTGTGATGAACGACCGCCCCGGCATTGTACTGGGACAGAAATACACCCCCATTGAAAAGGCCGGTGTGTATGTGCCCGGCGGCACGGCGGCGTACCCCTCCACTGTGCTCATGGACGTCATTCCCGCCAAGGTGGCAGGCGTGTCCGAGATCGTGATGACCACCCCCGCCGGGAAGGACGGCAAGGTGAATCCGGTCATTCTGGCTGCTGCCGCCACCGCCGGGGTGACCAAAATTTTTAAGACCGGCGGTGCACAGGCTGTGGCGGCGCTGGCATACGGCACCCAGAGCATCCCGGCAGTGGATAAGATCGTAGGCCCCGGCAACATTTACGTTGCCACCGCCAAGCGCAAGGTGTTTGGCAAGGTGGGCATTGATATGATCGCGGGTCCCAGCGAAATTCTGGTGCTGGCAGACGGCAGCTGCAACCCCGCGTGGGTGGCGGCAGACCTGTTAAGTCAGGCCGAACACGACAGGCTGGCAAGCCCGGTGCTGGTCACCGACAGCGAAGCCCTTGCCAAGGCGGTGCAGGCGGAGCTGGAAGTGCAGATCCCGCAGCTGCCCCGCGCTGCTATCGCCCGCGCCAGCGTGGACGACAACGGCAAGATCATCCTCTGCACCGACCTGCACAAGGCCATTGAGGCCTGCAACATCATCGCACCGGAGCACTTGGAGGTCTGCGTGGAGGACCCCTTCGGCGTGCTGAACGAGATCCGCAACGCGGGCAGCATCTTCCTTGGCCGCAACGTGCCGGAGGCGCTGGGCGATTACTTTGCCGGTCCCAACCACACCCTGCCCACCAGCGGCACCGCACGCTTTTCCAGCCCGCTGGGCGTGGACGACTTCGTCAAGAAGTCCAGCTTCATCTACTACACCCGGGACGCGCTGGAAGCTGTTGCGCCCCGCATTGCAGACTTTGCCGAGCGCGAGGGTCTGCACGCCCACGCCCGCAGCGTAACCATCCGGTATGAGAAGTAAGAGGAAACCATTATGAGCCGTTTTCTTTCCCCTGCCCTGTCCGCTGTCACCCCCTATACGCCCGGGGAACAGCCGCAGGATCAGCAGTACATCAAACTGAACACCAACGAAAGCCCCTATCTGCCGTCTCCCCGGGTGGTGGCAGCCGTGAGCGAGGCCGAGGTGGAAAAGCTGCGCCTTTACTCCGACCCCGCCTGTGCCCAGCTGCTGCGCACGGCGGCGGCGCATTTCGGCTTGCAGCCCGAGCAGCTCATGCCCGGCAACGGCAGCGACGAGAATTTGTTCTTTGCGCTGCGGGCTTTCTGTGACGAGACCCACCCGCTGGCCTTTGCGGATATCACCTACGGCTGCTACGGCGTGTGGTGCGGCCTGCTGCACATCCCCACCCATATCATCCCGTTAAAAGAGGATTTCGCCCTTGACCCCGCCGATTACCACGGTCTTCACGAGACCATCGTCATCGCAAACCCCAACGCCCCCACCGGGCTGTGCCTGCCCCGGGATGCCATCGAGGGCATTTTGCAATCGAACCCGAACAGCGTGGTCATTGTGGACGAAGCCTATGTGGACTTTGGCGGCGAAAGCTGCGTGCCCCTGATCGACCAATACGACAACCTGCTGGTGGTGCAGACCTTCTCCAAATCCCGGCAGCTGGCGGGGGCGCGGCTGGGGCTTGCCATGGGCAACGCGGCGCTGATCGCTGACCTGAACCGGGTCAAGTTCAGCCTGAACCCCTACAACATCAACCGCCTGACCCTGAAAGCCGGGCAGGCTGCGCTGGAAGATACCGCCTACTTTGAAAAGACCCGTGCCGCCATTATGGACACCCGCGCATGGACGATGCAGCAGCTGGCTGCCCGGGGCTTTACCGTGCTGGACAGCCGCGCAAACTTTGTGTTTGCCAGCACAGAGCGGATAAACGGCGGCGTGCTATACAAAAAGTTAAAGGAAAATGGCATTCTGGTGCGGCATTTTGATGCGCCGCGCATTGAAAACTGGCTGCGCATCACCATCGGCACGCCGGAGCAGATGCAGGCGCTGATGGACGCCGTGGACAAGATATTGGAGGTGTAACAATGGCAGAGCGCATGGTAACGCTGGAACGCAGCACCAATGAGACCCAGATCGAGCTGACCCTTGATCTGGACGGCACCGGTCGTTACGAGATCGACACCGGGTGCGGCTTTCTGAACCACATGCTGGAACTGTTTGCCCGGCACGGACGGTTCGATCTGGTGCTCACCTGCCACGGCGATGTGCAGGTGGACTACCACCACACCACCGAGGACGTGGGCATTGCGCTGGGACAGGCGTTTGCCCGGGCGCTGGGTCAGATGCGCGGCATCTGCCGCTACGGCAGCTTCCATCTGCCCATGGACGAGGCGCTGGTGCTGTGCGCGGTGGATCTTTCCGGGCGGTGCACCCTGAACTGGGACATCCGCTGCCAGACCGAAAAGGTGGGCGATTTTGACGTGGAGTGCGCCAAGGAGTTCTGGTACGGCTTTGCCCGCAGCGTGCCCGCCACCGTCCATTTTGTGCAGTTTGCGGGCGAGAACACCCACCACATTCTGGAAGCCTGCTTCAAGGGCGCAGGGCACGCGCTGGCTGAAGCCGTGCGCATCGACGCGGCGCACCGGGACGAGATCCCCTCCACGAAAGGACTGCTGGTATGATCGCCATTATTGATTACGGCGTGGGCAACCTGTTCAGTCTGCGTTCCAGCTTGCAGCAGCTGGGGCTACAGGCGGTGGTCACCGCCGATGCTGATTCCATCCGCGCTGCCGACCGGCTCATCCTGCCGGGGGTGGGCGCGTTCGGGGATGCCATGGCAAAGCTTACCGCCACTGGTCTTGTGCCGGTGCTGAAGGAGCAGGCGGAAGAGAAGCCCCTGCTGGGCATCTGCCTTGGGATGCAGCTGCTGTTTGAAAAAAGCTACGAATACGGTGAGCACGCCGGACTGGGCTTTGTCAAAGGCGAGGTCTGCCCGCTGGGACCCGACCTTACGGACAAAAGTCTGAAGGTACCGCAGATGGGCTGGAACGCCTTGCACATTGTAAAGGACGATGCGCTGTTCCGGTACATCCGCGAGGGCGAGTATGTGTACTACGTCCACAGCTACTACGGCAAAAACTGCGCCGAAAGCACCCTTGCCGTCAGCGATTATTCCATTCCGGTCACCGGCGCGGTGCGGGCAGGGCGGGTGTACGGCACCCAGTTCCACCCGGAAAAGAGCGGCGATACCGGTCTGCGGATCCTCAAGGCGTTCAGTGAATTGTAACCCTCTCAGGCGCTCCCGAAGGGGGGCGCTTTCAGGACGCTGCCAGAAACTTTTTCATTGCACTTAGCACTATAACACTGAGGGTAACGGCGTGCGCCCTCTCAGTCAAACCCTGCGGGTTTGCCAGCTCTCCCAAAGGGAGAGCCAAGAGCACTCCCGATAGTTTTCTCATAGCGCTTAATACTTTAGTGATGAGGCTAACGGCTTGGCTCTCCCTTTGGGAGAGCTGGCGCGGGAGCGCCTGAGAGGGTTCGTTTCCATGAGAGGGTTCGTTTCTAAAGGAGAAACAACTATGCAGCTATTTCCAGCCATTGACCTGCGCGGCGGGCAGGTGGTGCGCCTGACACAGGGCGACTACGACCGCATGACCGTTTACGGGCAGGACCCCTGCGCACAGGCGCGTAGCTTTGTAGCCGCCGGGGCAAAAAATCTTCATGTGGTGGACTTGGACGGTGCCAGGGACGGCACCCTTTCCAACTACGACACCATTGCCGCGCTGGCAAAGCAGGGCGGCTTGTACATCGAGGTAGGCGGCGGCATCCGCACCGAGGAGCGCATTGAAAAATACCTCTCCCTCGGGGTGGGGCGCTGCATTCTGGGCAGCGTGGCGGTAACGGATTTTGCCTTTACCGCCCGGATGCTGCAAAAATACGGTGATAAAATTGCCGTTGGCGTGGACGCCAAGGACGGCTATGTGGCTATCCACGGCTGGAAAGAGGTCAGCGCCGAGCCGGGCGTGGCGTTCTGCAAGCGGCTGGCAGAAGCCGGCTGCACCGCCATCATCTACACCGACATTGCCTGCGACGGCGCGATGCAGGGCACGAACCTTGCGCTGTACCGCCAGCTGGCGGCCCAAGTGCCCGGGGTGGCTTTTACCGCCAGCGGCGGCATCTCCTCCGAGGCAGAGCTGCTGGAATTGCAGCAGCTGGGCACGGCAGCGGCGATTCTGGGCAAAAGCCTGTACACCGGCGCGCTGGACCTTGCCCGCTGCGTGCAGCTGGTGCAGGACTGAGAAAGGGAACGCTTTATGATAACCAAACGCATCATCCCCTGTCTGGACGTGCGCAACGGACGGGTGGTCAAGGGCACGAACTTTGAGGGCATCAAGGACGTTGCCGACCCGGTGGAGATGGCACGGCTGTACAACGCCGCCGGGGCGGACGAGCTGGTGTTTTACGATATCACCGCCAGCTTTGAGGGACGCGCCCTCTTTACCGACATCCTGACCCGGGTGGCGGGGGAAATTTTTATCCCCCTGACCGTGGGCGGCGGCATCAACACGCTGGAAGATTTTGACCGGGTGCTGAAATGCGGCGCGGATAAGGTAAGCGTCAACTCCGGCGCACTGAAGGACCCCGGACTTATCCCCGCCGCCGCGCAGCGCTACGGCGACCAGTGCGTGGTGCTTTCCGCAGACGTGAAGCGGGTGAACGGACAGTTCCGGGTGTTCGCCAAGGGCGGGCGCGAGGACACCGGCAGAGATGCGCTGGACTGGATCAGCTGGTGCGCCGCCCACGGCGCGGGCGAGGTGTGCCTGAACAGCATCGACACCGACGGCGTGCGCAGCGGCTTCGACCTTGAAATGCTGGACGCCGTCGCCGCCCGGGTGAACATCCCCATCATCGCCAGCGGCGGCGCGGGCAAAAAGGAGGATTTTCTGGAGCTGTTCCACCACAAGGGCATCGATGCCGGGCTGGCGGCAGGCATCTTCCACCAGAAGCTGCTGGGCATCCGGGAGCTGAAAGAGTACCTGAACGCAAACGGCGTGGAAATGCGGCTGTGAAAAACGCATAAAACCCTTGCATTTTTGTCTTGAATACGATAAAATACACAGTATCCCCATCCGGGGAGGGAGAACCGTCATGGAACTGAAATTTGATGAAAAAGGCCTGATCCCCGCCATCGTGCAGGATCACTACACAAAGCAGGTGCTCACCCTTGCCTATATGAACGCCGAAACGCTGGCGCTGACCATTGCCGAGGGACGCACCGTGTTCTGGAGCCGCAGCCGTCAGGAGATCTGGCGCAAGGGCGAGACCAGCGGCAATGTGCAGCGGGTGGTGTCCATTACCGCCGACTGTGACGCCGATGCACTGGTGGTAGAGGTGGTAAAGGACGGTCCCGCCTGCCACACCGGGGCGGAAAGCTGCTTTTTCAATGAAGTATACGTTTCCCCGGAGCTGAAGCAGTTCAGCTGGCAGGGGCTGTATAACCTCATCAAGGGCCGCAAGGATACCCCCACGGAGGGCAGCTACACCACCTACCTGTTTGAAAAGGGCAAGGAGAAGATCCTGAAAAAGGTGGGCGAGGAGTGCACCGAGGTCATCATTGCGGGCGAAAAAGAGGACAAGGCCGAGACGGTCTACGAGATCAGCGACCTTGCCTATCATGTGCTGGTGCTGATGGTCAGCGCGGGCATCACCGTAGAGGATGTGACCCGGGAGCTGGAAAAGCGTCACGTGATCGATCACAAGGTCAAGCAGGAAAGGATGCAGTGAGAAGCCTATGGCAGATTACAGAAAATCCAGCGTGCATTGCCACTCTACTTTGTGTGACGGCAAAAACACCCTGCAGGAGATGGCAGGCGCCGCCTGTGCGCAGGGGCTGACCACCCTTGGCTTCAGCGGCCACAGCTACACAAAGCCCGACCGCGAATACTGCATGACCCCCGGCCGCACCGCGCAGTACCGCGCCACCATTGCCAAGCTGAAAAACGAGTACCGGGGCAAGGTGGACATCCTGTGCGGCATCGAGTGGGACCTGCTGAGCGAGGGCACGCCCACCGGCTTTGATTACTGGATCGGCAGCGCGCACCACCTGTACGGCAAGAACACCGGCAAATACTACGAGATCGATTTCCGCCCCGAGGATCTGCGGGACTGCATCGACAACGATTTCGACGGCGACCCGCTGGCAGCGGTGGAGGCCTACTTTGCCGAGGTGGAGAAGATCGCCGCCAAAAAGCCGGACATTCTGGGCCACATCGACCTTGTCAAAAAGCTGAACGCGGACGGCAGCTTTTTTGACGAGGAGTCTCCCCGCTACAAGGCAGCGGCGCTCAAGGCGCTGCAAGCTGCCCGGGAGAACGACTGCATTCTGGAAGTGAACACCGGCGGCGTGTACCGGGGCTACCGCAAGGATTTCTACCCCGGCGCATGGCTGCTGAGCGAGTGGAACAAGCTGGGCGGCAGGGTGCTCATCACCGCCGACGCCCACGACACCGCCGCGCTGACTTTCGGCTTTGACGAAGCCGCCGCCGCCATCAAGGCTGCAGGCTTTGCCGCCGTGACCGTGCTGACCGTCAACGGATTTGAGCAGCAGGAACTGTGAAAAAGTCGTTTCGAAACACCTACGGTGTTTCGAAACGACAAATAAAAATTTTATAAATCATTTAACCGCAAAAGAGGCCACTGCACAGTTTTTTGTGCAACGGCCTCCTTTTTGCGCGAAGAAAGGAACCCTATGA
>CAVKCU010000015.1:0-16150 GCA_963654645.1 Clostridiales bacterium
GTGCAGCCCTTGACCCGTTGCGGGGTGGGTGGAGTCCAGAGGTAGGGAGGGGGGAGTCGGAACACCCCTCCCTGCCTCTGGCCCAGCGGAGCGTCTTTGCACGCTTGCGGCAAGCAGAAAGTCACCCCGCAAAGTGCGTACTTTTTTAGTTCTCTTTTGGTGTCAAAGGAAAACATCCCCGGCTATCATCGGCATTTCAACAAAAAACTCCCCCGGCGGTTGCCGGAGGAGCATTCATTTTTCTATTCTAAACACGGATGCGCCGCCCTGACTTGGTGCGCAGCCGGTCTTATTTCAGGAACTTTGCCACGGCGCGGGCGACGATGCCGCCCAGAATGCCGGACACCAGAAATTCGGCTACGCCCTGCACGCCAACCAGCAGCACCACGAACATGAAGGGGTTGGCAGCGCCCTTGACGGACACCAGATTCTGCACATAGTCGCAGCCGTAGAAGGCCAGCACGATGTAGCCCATGAAGAACAGGGTGTTCAGGGCGGGGGCGGTCATGGCGCTGAGGATATAGCTCCAGGTGCGGGACTTGTCCAGCTTCTCCAATGCCTTAAAGATCAGGCCGCAGCACAGACCCATGAGCACGCGCATGCCCACGCACAGGATAAAGGTGTTCAGCGGGCTGACCTGGAACAGTGCACCGGTCATGGCAGAAGCACCGGTGATGGCATCGTAGAAGCTTACAGCGCCGAACACGCCGCCCAGCAGGGCACCCACGGCGGGGCCCATGGTGATGGCACCCACGGCGATGGGCAGGGTGAGGAAGCTCATGTACAGCGGGCCCATGGGCACACTGCCCAGACCGACAAGCTTCATCACCAGTTCAATGGCCACCAGCAGGGCCACACGAGTCAGCGTCTTAGTATTGGTATTCTTCATAATTCAGTTTTCCTCCTGCTGCCGTTCCGCCCTTTTTGTCGGATACGGCGCAAACCTGCCCGCTCTGTGCGGGTTTTAGGTGAATCTTCAAATCTTTGGAAGCGCGTGGTTGTCAGGGCGTGTTCCAGAGAAAAATGCGTTAAAATCTGTCGCCGGGGAAGCGCACCCCGGCGCTGCGGCGCGCCACCGTGAGCACCCGGCTCACCGCGATGCTGGTATCCAGCATCCGGGTGCACAGCTCCTGATCTCCGGTGGTCATGGCGCGGTAAAAGGCCTCGAACTCTGCCGCCTGCCGGGGACGGTCCCCGTTCAGGTTATAGTGCTCCTCCTTGCCCTCGTTGGGATGGAAGGTCACGCCGCCGCAGTAGTTCGGGGTGGATTTTTGCAAAATGTAGCCCTTGGTACCCTGAATGATGCAGCGGGCAGGGGCTGCGCAGTCCTTGGCGGCAAGGCTTATGGCCTTAAAACCGCTGTAATCCAGCATCAGCACACCGCTGGTGTCGATGTTGCGCTCCATGTTGGCGGCATACACCGCCTTATTCGGCTCGCCGAACAGACCCACGATGTAGCTGACGTTGTACACGCCCAGATCCATCAGTGCGCCGCCCGCGCACAGCGGGTCGAACACCGGCGGGGTCTGCCCGGCGCAAAAGTCGTCGTACCGGCTGGAATACTGGCTGAAGCTGCACTGCACCATGCGCACCGTGCCCACCCGGGGCAGCAGCTCCCGGAGCTTGGCGTAGTTGGGCTGGTACTGGGTGGTCATCGCCTCAAAAAGGAACAGCCGCTTGCGCTGCGCCAGCGCAGCCAGCTCCTCGGTCTCGGCGGCGGTCACCGCCATGGGCTTTTCCACAATGACGTGCTTGCCCGCCTCCAGCGCCACCCGGGCGTAGCGGGCGTGCTGCCGGTTGGGCACGGCGATATAGACCGCGTCCACCCATTGCAGCAGCTCAAAGTAATTGGCGGTGTGCTGCGGGATCTGATATTGTGCACACAGCTCTGCGGCCTTTGCCGCCGAGCGCGGTGTGCTGCACACCGCCTGCACAGTAAACGGCGTGTGCTCCACAAGCCATGGCAAAAATTCCTGCACGATCTTACCCGTGCCAAGAATGCCCAGTTTCATAATGCTCTCCCTTATCCTCTTGTTCCCTCAGCCTACCAGCGCCTCCGGCTCGCGGCGGGTGCGGCGGTTGGGGTACGGGTGCTTTGCCCGGGGGCGTCCCTGCTGACTGTAGTGCCTGCCGCCGCCATGGCTGCGGCTGTGCTCCTGCGGGGCGTTCAGCTGGTACAGCAGTGCCAGCCCCTTCATCAGCAGCTCGGGGTCGTAGGTCAGAGGGTGGCGGCACAGCGGGGTGACGTACTTTGCCAGCCCGCCGGTGACCACCAGCGTAGCCGGGCAGCCCAGCTCCTCCTCGATGCGCTGCACCATGCCGTCAATGAGCACGGCGGTGCCCAGCACCGAGCCGGACAGCATACAGCTTTCGGTATTGGTGCCGACGGCTTTTTTCGGGGAACCCAGATGCACCTGCGGCAGCTGGGCGCAGCGCTCGCCCAGCGCGCGCAGCCCGGTGGAAAGCCCAGGGCAGATCACGCCGCCCCGGAACACCCGGTCTTTGTCCACCACATTAAAGGTAGTGGCGGTGCCAAGATCTACCGTGATGACCGGCAGCGGAAAGTTTGCCGCCGCGTAGGCGGCATCCACCAGACGGTCCTTGCCCACGGCGCGGGGCTCGTCCACCCCCATGGTGAGCCCGGTGCGGATGTCCGGCGAAACGATGACCGGCTTTTTGCCGGTGTAGTGACGGGCGCACTCAGCCAGTGCCCCGGTGATCTGGGGCACTACGCTGGTAAGCACCGCACCTTCAAAGCGCATGGGGCGCTCCGGGTGGCGGCGGTGCGCAAAAATTTTATCCATTTCGGCACGATATTCCGCAGCCGTGCGGGTGCGCACCGTGTCCATGCGCGCCACAAAGCATACACGTCCGTCCCGGATGCCCCCAAGGGCGACGGTGGTGTTGCCTATATCAATGGCTAAGATCATAATTCTGTTTTCCTTTTCAAAATAAAAGAAAAGAACCGGTTTGCTCTTTGTCAAGCGTATTTTACCGCATTTTTGCTCCGGATACAAGTTCCCGGCAAAGATTTTGTTGTGCTGGTGGAAGTTTTGCATTATACTAAGGTAAGATATGTGGAAAAGAACTGTTTTTCCGGGAGGTAAACAAACCATGGATCTGAACGGCAAGTGCGTCCTGCTGGGCGTGAGCGGCGGTATTGCCGCCTATAAGATGGCCAATGTGGCCAGTGCACTGCGCAAGCTGGGTGCGGATGTGGAGGTCATTATGACCCAGAACGCCACCCAGTTCATCACCCCTCTCACCTTTGAGACTCTGACCGGTCACAAGTGCATGGTGGACACCTTTGACCGGGATTTCAAGTTTGAGGTCACCCACATCTCGCTGGCAAAAAAGGCAGATGTGATCCTGGTAGCCCCCGCCACTGCCAATGTGATCGCCAAAATGGCGCACGGCATTGCGGACGATATGCTTACCACCGTGGTGCTGGCTGCCAAGTGCCCCAAGCTGGTAGCCCCCGCCATGAACACCGGCATGCTGGAAAACCCCATCACGCAGGATAACCTTGCCACGCTGGAGCGGTATGGCTTTACCGTCATCCCCTCCGAAAGCGGCGTGCTGGCCTGCAAGGATGTGGGCAGCGGACGCCTGCCCAAGGAGGAAGTGCTGCTGGAGCACATCCTGCACACCATCGCCCGCCCGAAGGATCTGGCAGGGCTGCGCATCGCGGTGACCGCCGGCCCCACGCAGGAGGCACTGGACCCGGTGCGCTACCTGACCAACCACTCCACCGGCAAGATGGGCTACGCCCTTGCCCGCGCCGCCGCCATGCGTGGCGCAGAAGTGACCCTGATCCACGGGCAGACCGCGCTGCCGCCGGTCAAGTTCACCACCGATGTGCCGGTGACCACCGCCCGGCAGATGTACGAGGCGGTGACCAGCCGCTTTGACACCACCGATGTGCTCATCATGGCAGCTGCCGTGGCGGACTACCGCCCCGCCACCGTGGCAGACGACAAGATCAAAAAGAAGGATGGCGACCTTTCCATCCCGGTGGAGCGCACCGAGGATATCCTTGGCACCATCGGTCCCCGCAAGACCCACCAGTTCCTGTGCGGTTTTTCCATGGAGACCCGGGATCTTGTGGAAAACTCTTCTGCGAAGCTTGCCAAGAAAAATCTGGACATGGTGGTAGCCAACAACCTCAAGGTAGCCGGTGCAGGCTTTGGGGTGGACACCAACGTGGTCACCTTCATCACCCCGGACGGCACCCGGGAGCTGCCCCTGATGAGCAAGGCCGATGTAGCCGATGCCATTCTGGACGAGATCCTGCAGCGGCGGGCAAAAAAGTAATACTGTCGGGATTTTGTTGTACACATATCACAAAATTCACAAAATATTTATGGTTCTTTCCGAAAATTCGGCCTTACCTGTTTATTTTATGCTGCAAAAATTATATAATAAGGGTGTGTCCCCATGTTTGGAAGGAATCGGTCTGCGCTGCAGCCGTTAATATTCGGAGGAGAGTCTTACTATGTTCATGTACTCGGATTATAGCCAGCATCTGCTGGACAATGTAAAGAAGATCCATTTTATCGGCTGCGGCGGCAGCGGAATGTATCCGCTGATCCAGATCCTTGCCGCCAAAGGCTACGAGCTGTCCGGCAGCGATGTGCTGGACGGCAGCATCATCCGCTACGAGCGGGAGATGGGCGTGAAGGTCAGCCTTGGCCACAATGCGGATAACGTTGTCGGTGCGGACATGGTGGTGTACTCTGCCGCCATCTCCAAGGACAACGTGGAGCTGAACGCAGCCGCCTCCTACGGCATCCCCACCGTGGAGCGCAGCGTGTTGCTGGGCTATGTGAGCCGCCTGTACAAGCAGAGCATCTGCGTGTCCGGTACCCACGGCAAGACCACCACCACCTCCATGATCACCACCGCGCTGGAACTGGCAGGGCGCGACCCCTCTGCCGTCATCGGCGGCAAGCTGCCCCTCATCAACGGCTACGGCAAGGCCGGCAAGGGCGATGACATCGTCATCGAGTCCTGCGAGTTCGCCGAGACCTTCTTAAAGCTCACCCCCTACCTGTCCGTGGTGCTGAACATCGACAACGACCATCTGGACTACTACGGCAGCATGGGCGAGCT
Organism: Clostridiales bacterium; assembly: GCA_963654645.1. Classification (GTDB taxonomy): domain Bacteria; phylum Bacillota; class Clostridia; order Oscillospirales; family Ruminococcaceae; genus Faecalibacterium. The sequence goes on from CAVKCU010000015.1 coordinate 5,113, forward strand.
GAAGTTCGCCTTCAAGCGCTTTGCCCTGATGACCCAGTTCATGATCTTTGCCAACGCCGACGACAAGAACACCATGGACGTGATGTACACGCTGGACCGCCGGGTGCGCACCTTTGCCATCGACAACCACGGCGATTACCGCGCTGTCAACGTCAACGAGTATAAGCCCGGCTTCTTTGAGTTCGACCTGAAGGAGTGGAACACGACCGACACCACCCGCATCCGCCTGTCCGTGCCCGGCCGCCACAATATTTATAATGCACTGGCCATGTGCGCTGTGTGCCGCTTTGTGGGCCTGACCGCGGAGCAGTGCGCCGAAGCTGCCCTGAACTTCAAGGGCGCAGGCCGCCGCTTTGAGGTGTACGGCGAGTGCAACGGTGCACTGGTCATCGACGATTACGCCCACCACCCCACCGAACTGCGCGCTACCCTGAACACCGCCAAGGAGATGGGCTACAAGCGCCTGATCGCCGTCCACCAGCCGTTTACATACAGCCGCACCAAGATGCTGTTCAACGACTTTGTGGATGTGCTCAAGATCCCGGACATCACGGTGCTGACCCCCATCATGGGCAGCCGCGAGCCCAACGACCCCACTATTACCAGCGCAAAGCTGGCAGCACAGATCCCCGGCTCCGTGCTGGTGAACAGCCTGCAGGAAGCCGCCGACTGGGTCAAGCAGAACGCCCAGCCCGGCGATCTGGTCATCACCCTCGGCTGCGGCGATATCTATAAAGCCAGCAAGATGATGGTGGAAAAGGATCAGTAAGCAGATAAGCTGATTTAAATCATTATAAAAACAGGGAGCGCCCCGCAGCCGGATGGCTGCGGGGCGCTCTCGGTGTATCTATATACGATTCTGGAAGGATGTTGGCGTTATCAGAACTTGAACAGGTCCACGATGCGCTGCCACAGGCGGGTAAAGATGTTGCCCTCCTTCACCGTCTCGGTCTCCGCCACAACATTGTCGGCAGAAGCCACGGTCTCGGCGGTCTTGTAGACGAACTTCACGCTGCTCTCGGCGTCCTCGGGTGCACCGGCAAAGCTGGTGTAGCTTTCCAGCCGGTCGCTCATCTCGTCCAGCACGGTCTTAAGGCCGTGCAGCTGATCCTGATCCAGTGCGCCGGTCAGCTTGGAGATGCCCTCCTCATTGAACTGATTCAGACCATCGTTCAGCTGGTGGGTGCCGTCATTCAGCTGGCTTGCGCCATCGCTCAGGGTGTTCACGCCATCGTACAGGGTCTTGGTACCGGCGGCAAGCTGGGCGCTGCCGTCCTTGGCAGAGTGGGCACCGTCTGCGGCGGTCTGCACACCGGCGGTGTACTGACCCACGCTGGAAACGAAGAGCTGAATCTTGGCAAGGCTGTCCTTCAGGGCACGCACATCCGCGATATCCTGACTGTTCTCCACCTGATACTTCAGCTCTGCCTTGGCGGTGTCCTTGGCTTCCTGACTGGTCAGCAGCTGCACCAGACCGCACAGCATGGAGGGATCGTAGTTCTGCATCAGGCGCAGAGCGGCCTCCAGATCATGGTTCGTCTTGGTAGCGGAAAGGTACAGAGCCAGATCCAGCTGGCTGTCCTTGAAGCTGGGTGCCTGCTCCCAGATGGTGCGCACCATCTTGCGGCGGCCGGCAGCCAGCGTCTTGTCGTTCATGGTCAGGATGTTGTCGATGACTGCGGCGTAGTTGTCCCAGGTCATGTCGGTGTCGATCAGACCGCCCTCTTTCAGGGTCTTGTTGGCAGAAGCCAGCACGCCGTCAGCCACCTGCTGTGCGCCGCTGTTCAGGGCGCTGTTGTTGGAGCTCAGGGTGTCCAGACCGGTGGTCAGCTGTCCCAGACCCTCGTCCAGTGCAGCTGCACCATTGTTCAGGGTGTTGGCGCCGTCCAGCAGGGCCAGCACACCGCTGGCCAGCTGGGTGGTACCATCTTCCAGCTGAGAAGCACCGTCCAGCAGCTGGCTCATGGCATCGTTCAGCTGGTTGATGCCGTCGGTCAAGTCGTTGATGCTGCTCAGGTCAAACACATTGTCAGTGCCCAGAGCCGCAGCGCTGGTGGCGCATGCCATCATCACCTGCGGGCAGGTCAGCTCGGTGACATCTGTCTCCACCGTGATGGTGTCCTGCAGATAGTCCTCGATGGTATCCAGCTCGTCCGGCAGCAGACCGGACAGGGAGTCCTTCACGCCCGGCAGGGTGACAAAGGCAGCCACATTGCTCTTGGCGGCGCTTTCCACCAGACCGTGGGCAGCCACCACGTTGGTGGCGTCCTGCCCGAAGATCACGCCCACAGCGGTGACCAGCGGGGTGACGATGGTGCGGTCGGTGCCGTTCACATTCACGGTGCCGGTCTCGTTGTTCTTCAGGGCGATGGTCATGGTCAGATGACCGCTCTTGCCGATCAGATCTTCCAGTGCGGCTTCCTGACCGTCCAGCGCGTAGGTAACGGTAGCCTGAATGGGCAGGGCGCGGTCGGTGTCGCCTTTATAATACACATCGGTATCGTCGGTGTTCCACACCAGCTTTTCGCCGTCCTGGGTGAACGCGGCGCTGCTCTCGGTGTTCTGGATATTGGTCAGGGTGCTCTGGTCGGTCACATTGGACAGGCCGGAGGCACTGTAAACGTGCTCGCTGACGGTGGTGCTCTGGATGGAGCCATCGGCGTTCATCACAGCGTACACGGTCTCAGACTTGGTAAAGCTGCTACCGCCTGCGGCAAAGGCCGGGGCTGCGCAGCTGGCGGCGAGGGCAACTGCCAGCGCCGCACTGGCGAAACGAAGCGATTTTTTCATAACGCATTACTCCTTTTCAGACTTCTTGGCGTTGGCAGATTCGGGCACCATCCATTTCAGGGTGGTGTGGCGGATGAGCCAGTCACACAGCATCAGGGCGGCGGGCAGCACCACCAGAATGACCAGCATACTGATCAGAGCGCCGCGAGAGATCAGCAGGCAGATGCTCCGCAGCAGCTCCATCTTACTGATGGCAGCCACGCCGACCGTAGCGGCGAAGAAGGTCAGACCGCTGGTCAGGATGGACTGGCTGCAGTGCTCCAGCGACTGCTGGGCAGCTTCCTTGGGGGTGCGGCCAAAGACGCGCTCCTCGTGATAACGGGTGGTCATCAGGATGGAGTAGTCCACGGTAGCGCCCAGCTGGATGGTGCCGATGACGATGCTGGCGATGAAGGGCAGCTGCGTACCGGTAAAGTACGGGATGCCCATATTGATTGCGATAGCGGCTTCGATGCTGGCGACCAGCAGCACCGGGATGGAGATGCTCTTAAAGGAGATGGCGATGATGGCGAGAACCGCCAGAATAGACCAGACGTTGACGTTCTTGAAGTCTACGTCTGCCACCTCGATCAGGTCTTTGGTCATGGCGCCTTCACCGGTGATGACGCCCTCGGGGTCTACATTTTTGATCAGACCGATCATCTTGTCCAGCTGGCTGTTGATGGCATCCGTGCCGGTCTTGTAGGAACTGTTGGCAAGGATCAGCTTGTAGCCGCCGGACTGCAGGATCTCCATCACGCTGTCGGGCAGCAGCTCGGTGTCAAAGCCGGGGCCGGTGATGGAATCCAGACTTACCACCTGCGTGATGCCGTCCACGTCCTTCAACTCGTCGCACAAGTCGGACACCTGCGTAGCGGTCAGGTCGTCATGCACCAGAATAAAGTGGCTGGTGGTCATGCCGAAGTCCTCGCCCAGCTTGTTGGTGCCCACGATGCCGGTCAGATCCTGGGGCAGCGAGTCGAACAGGGTGTAGTACACGCTGGTCTTGTTCTGCGCAATGGCGAAGGGGATGAGGATGAGGATAAACACGACCACGATGGGTACTGCGTGCTTGGAAACAAAGTAGCTCAGCTTTTTCAGCTGGGGGATGACGGTGCGGTGCTTGTATTTTTCCACCCACTTATCAAAGGTAAGGATCAGGGAGGGCAGAATGACCACAGTGCAGATGACGCCCAGAGCCACGCCCTTTGCCATGACAAGACCGATATCGCGGCCCAGCGTCAGGCGCATGGCGCACAAAGCAAGGAAGCCTGCAATGGTGGTCAGGCTGGAAGCGGAGATGGAGGTCATGGTCTTGCAGATGGCGCTTGCCATGGCTTCCTCGTTGGAGGAGCGCAGCTCCTTTTCTTCCTCGTAGCGGTGCAGCAGGAAGATGGAGAAGTCCATCGTAACGCCCAGCTGCAGCACGGTAGCCAGCGCCTCGGTGATGTAGCTGATCTGCCCCAGCAAAATGTTGGTGCCGAAGTTGTACACGATGGGGAACAGCAGACCCAGCATGAACAGCAGCGGGGTGAGGGTGCTTTCCAGCGAGAGGAACAGCACCAGCAGGCTGGCGCCCACGGCGATCAGGATGTACATGGGCATTTCCTGATTGACCAGCGCCTTGGTGTCCTGCAAAATGACGCTGATACCGCCGAAGAAGCAGTCCTTGCGCAGCAGCTTTTCGATCTGCTTGACAGCTTCCATGGTCTCGTCGCTGGCGCTGGGGGCGTCGAAGCGGACGATCAGCATGGTGGAATCGTTTTTGCCGAACATGAACTGCTGCACATCGGCAGGCAGCATGGCGGTGGGGATGTTGGGGTCGATCACATCGCTGAGCCAGAAGGTCTGGGTGACGCCGGGCACGGCGTCGATCTCCTTTTTCATGGCGATGAGTTCATTGGTTGGCAGGCCCTCTACCGTGATCATACCGGTGGAGGCCAGATGGAAATCGTCCTCAAGGGCTACCTCGCCGATCATGGAGTCCAGATCCTGCGGCAGGTAGGTGAGGATGTCATAATTGATGCGGGTGGCAATGGCGCCGATCGCGGAAGGGATCAACAGCAGCACTGCCACTGTCAGGATCAGCTTGCGCAGACGCACGATGCCTTGTGCGATCTTTTTCATGAGAACCCTCCAGAATAGAAAGTTGATTGGGAATGCCCGCAAAACTGACTGCCAGTCATCTTCCGGGCAAACACTATTATATCCGCCCCGGGCAGTGTGTCAAGCAGGAAAAGTGACCGAAAGTCAGTTTTTTTATCATCGGCAAAAAATTGTATAACAAATCGGGCTTGCACAAACGGCAAAGGACTGCTAAACTAAGGTACACAAGCCGGACGCAGCACATAGCTGCGTCCAAATTCAGAGAAAAGAGGGATCTACCCAGAGCATGAGCACCGTGGAAGGTAAGAAGCAGGAAAAGCGCCGCGCCCTGCTGGATGCAGCCTACGAGCTGTTTCTGGAGCGGGGCACCGCCAAGACCAGCGTGGAGGATATCACCAGCCGTGCCAAGGTGGGCAAAGGGACGTTTTATCTGTATTTTCAGGATAAGGGTGCGGTGATGCAGGCGCTGCTGGGCAGGGTGAGCTACCAGCTGCTGAGCGATGCCTGCCTTGCGGTCGAGCAGCACACCGAGCTGCCCGACTTTACCGCACAGGTGGTGTTCGTCATCGACCATATCATCGAGGCGCTGCGGCAGGACGTGCTGGTGCTGCGGTTTTTGGAGCGCAACTTCGTCTGGCCCGGGCTGGACCAGATCGAAGCCAGCAGAGAGGCCGAGCCCCTGATGCGCAAGCTGCTTGCCATCGTGCTTTCCAGCCCGGAGATGGCAGGCCGCAGTGAGCGGGAGGTCTACCAGCGCATCACCGCCCTTGGCAGTATGTGTATGTCGGTGTGCTATTCCAGCATTCTGGAGGGCAAGCCGGACAACATCGACGCCATGAAGCCGGTGCTGTACGATATCATCCGCCGGGCTCTTTCGCCGGAAAAGTAAAAAAGAACGCATAAAAAATGCAAAAAGCCTTGCTTTTTGTAAAAAGCTGTGGTAAACTATCCAAGTCGATATGACATGGACGGTTAGCTCAGCTGGTAGAGCATCTGCTTGACGTGCAGGAGGTCACAGGTTCGAGTCCTGTACCGTCCACCATACAGTTCGTACTCGAACCCGATTCTTTACGAAAAAGGGTTCGGGTACGTTTTTTGTTTGCAGGAGTTTTATATGAGAAACTATGATGTCGAAAATGAAATGTACCGCAGGGCGGTAGAACTGATAGAGACACGGTATCCTGTTGGTTGGGGTGGTGCCGGTGTCGTGCATACATCGAACGGAAATTATTACACAAGTGTCAGCATTGAGACCGCTAACGCATCTGCCTCTTTGTGCATCGAAACAGGTGCAATGCTTGAAGCACATAAATTCAATGAAAAGGTAACGCATTGTATGTGTCTTGTCCGTGAAGATGAGAAGTCCCCTTATCAGATATTGTCTCCGTGCGGTATTTGCCAAGAAAGATTAAGATATTGGGGCGAAGATGTGCAGGTAGCAGTTACTACGGAAGAAGAAAAACTCAAATTTGTACAGCTAAAAGAATTGCAGCCTTATCATTGGACAAAAGCATACCCCGCCGAAGAACTTGAACATTGGAAAGAATAAGTTTGCCGCACTTCTTCATCGTATCAGGGGCTGCCCACGGGACGATTCTTGCTCTTACCGTCAGAATCATCCACCTTGCATCCGTAGTCATTCTGTGATACAATATCTCTGACAGGAGGTGTCCCCTATGATGCAGACATTCGTTCGCCCTTCCCGGGATCTGCGCAACCATTACGCCGAAATTTCGGAGATGCTCAAAGACCATGACCATGTGATCATCACGAATCATGGCCGCGGAGAATCGGTCCTCATCAACATTGAGGACTACGCCAAGTACGAGGAGTTTTTGCACCAGCGGTATGTTGCCGAAGCGCTTTCCAAGGCAAAGCAGCAGGCGGCTGACCCTGACACGCAGTGGGCAGACCACGAAAGCGTATGGGAGACGCTGGGTAAGCAGTATGACGTATAAAATCAAATATCTGCCTCTTGCTGTGCAGGACTTGAACAATATTGCCCGGTATCTTGCTGGCTTTTACCCCAAAACAGCCAGCCGTGTGCTGAAAGAGCTGCGGGAGAAGATCACAAAATTAGGCGATACCCCGAAAATGTGCGAGGTCTACCACCTTGACCCGACTTATCGTAGGTTGGTCGTTGACCAGTATCTAGTGTTCTATCGCGTCAACGATGAAAACAAGATTGTGGAGATTCACCGTGTGCTGCGAGGTGCTTGGAATCTGCCGCAGTATCTGGAATAAATTCAGGTTCGAGTGCTGTGGACAATGCTCCACCACATCCCCAGACCATTCGGTCTGGGTTTTTTGTTGTGACAGGACAAGAATGTAAACGAGCAAAGGCAGGGTATCATCGTGGCGATGGTATCCTGCCTTTTGTGTTTATACAAATAGACAGCACAAAACCACAGATAGGACAGACGACCAAAAATGCAGTGTCCGCAAATATTTTTCAAAAAGGCTTGACATTCCCGGGCAGTCCTATATAATTATCAACGTTAATTACCTTTGATAATCGTTTGGAGGGAAATCTCATTATGACCATCGAACTGATCAAGCAGCTGTTGGATGCCTGCTATCTGGCAAAGCGGGCACGAGAGATGCTGCCTGCCCTGCCGGAGGGTGTGACGTCCTCCTATATCCAGTGTCTGGATGTGATTCAGAAATTGCAGACCCTCGGCATCCAGCCGAAGATCTCAGATCTCAGCGATGCGCTGAACCTGCCCCGCCCCGGTGTGACCCGCACCGTAAAAGAGATGGAGTACAAAGGGTATCTGAGGAAACAGATATCCGCTGAAGATGGCCGCGTGACCTATCTGTTCCTCACCGAGAGCGGGCAGGCACTTTCTCAGAAGTACAATACGGACTACTTCTCACAGCTGCTCCCGTATCTGGACAACATTTCCGAGGAGGACGCAGCGTGCACCATCCAAACGCTGGAAAAATTTTATGCGATCATGTGCGAAAGGAAAGATTCTCGTGAAAAACGATAAGACCGATTTTACCCAAGGCAGCATTTTGCCAAAGCTCGCCTTTTTCATGCTGCCCATTCTGGGTGCGCTGGTGCTGCAGGCCGCTTACGGCGCAGTAGACCTTCTGGTGGTGGGGCGCTTTGGCTCCACCTCGGGCTTGTCTGCTGTTTCCACCGGTAGTCAAGTGCTCAACCTCGTCACCTTTGTCGTCACCCAGCTTGCCATGGGCGTTACGGTGCTCATTGCCCGCTATCTGGGCGAAAAACGACCGCAGTATATCGGGCAGGTCATTGGCGGGGCAGCCATTGTGTTCACCCTTCTGGCAGCTGCACTGTTCGTGGTGCTGGTGTTTTTTGCCCGGCCTATTTCCAACCTGATGCAGTCTCCTGCCGAAGCCTTAGACCTGACCGCCAGTTATGTGCGCATCTGCGGCGGCGGCATCTTTTTTATTGTGGCCTACAATATGCTCTCGGCTCTTTTCCGCGGTCTGGGCGACAGCCGCTCTCCGCTGATCTTTGTGCTGGTGGCCTGCATTGTGAATGTTATTGGCGATCTGGTACTGGTGGCTGGTTTTCATCTGGATGCTGCCGGTGCTGCCATTGCTACGGTAGCGGCACAAGCCGTCAGCGTAGTCTGTGCAGTCGCGATGCTGCTGAAGAAGGAGCTGCCCTTCAAACTCCATCGCTCTGATTTCAAGCTGAACCCACAGTGCAAAAAATTTCTGGGCATCGGTCTGCCGCTGGCTTTGCAGGAGTTTTTGACCCAGCTTTCCTTTCTGGCACTCTGCGCTTTCGTCAACCGGTTGGGGCTGGAAGCATCTTCCGGCTACGGTGTGGCGTGCAAGATCGTTAATTTTGCCATGCTGATCCCCAGTTCTCTGATGCAGTCCATGGCATCCTTTGTGTCGCAGAACGTGGGTGCCGGCAATAAAAAACGCGCCGAGCAGTCCATGTTCACCGGCATCGGCATCGGTCTGGTGTTCGGCTGCGCCGTATTTGCACTGGTGTGGTGCAAGGGTGATGTTCTCTCCGGTCTCTTTACGGCAGATGCTGCTGTCATTGCCAACGGCTACGCCTACCTCAAGGGCTTTGCACCCGAGACCATCGCCACTGCCATCCTGTTCAGCATGATCGGTTACTTCAATGGCAACGACAAGACGCTCTGGGTCATGGCACAGGGACTTGTGCAGACTTTGCTGGTACGTCTCCCCATGGCGTATATTATGAGCATCCAGCCCAATGCCAGCCTGACGATGATCGGTCTGTCTGCCCCCACCTCCACCGCAGTGGGCATCTTACTAAACGTCTGTTTCTTTTTCTGGCTCAAACGGCACGAAAAGCAGGGTCTGGGACTCCGCACGCCCCAACAGGAGCACTTTAAACGCCCGCAAGAGCCTGCGAAGTGAAGTCACGGACGGACGGGACGTCTGCCTGTCCATTCCGGCATCTTGGGGTGGTTTTTCTTTGACGGATGTGGTATACTTGGTTTTGACTCAGAAGAGCAATAAATTTCAGAAGGAATGGAATCATGTCAAAGGATGAATATCTGATCACAGATGCGCCCCTGAAAGCGCTGACGGTTTTTGCAATGCCGATGATCCTCGGCAGCTTTTTTCAGCAGGTCTACAACATGGCTGACTCCATCATCGTCGGTCAGTTTGTTGGTTCCTCCGCGCTTGCGGCTGTCGGTGCCTGCGCTGCGCTGACCAACGTTTTTATTTGTGTGGCGCTTGGTGCCGGTGTGGGCGCAGGCGTGCTTGTAAGCCGTTATTTTGGTGCCAAAGACTATGGCAAAATGAAGACCATCGTGTCAACCTCCCTGCTCAGCTTTTTGGTTTTGAGCATCGTCCTTGGCGTTTTTGGCTTCTGCTTTTCCCATTCGATGATGAGCGGTTTGCAGACCCCTGCCGACATTCTGGAAGATGCAGTGCTGTACCTGCGGGTCTATTTTGTAGGCTTCCCGTTTTTGTTCATGTACAACATCCTTTCCACCATGTTCACCTCCATCGGGGAGTCCAAAATTCCGCTGGGGCTGCTGATCTTCTCGTCCATCCTGAATATCTTTATGGATCTGTGGATGGTAGCCGGTCTTGGTCTCGGCGTGTTCGGCGCAGCCCTTGCGACCCTGATCGCACAGGGGATCTCTGCCGTGTTCTCGCTTTTGATCTTTTTTGCGCGGATGCGGCGGTATAAAAGCCTCTTTCACTGGTTTGACGGACAGGAGCTGCAGTCCATGCTTCGCCTTGCCGTCCCGTCGATTTTACAGCAGTCCACCGTGTCCATCGGTATGATGATCGTGCAGGCCGTGGTAAACCCCTTCGGCACGCAGGCGCTTGCAGGGTATTCGGCAACGATGCGGGTAGAGAATGTTTTTTCCCTGATCTTTGTATCCATCGGCAATGCCGTTTCGCCCTACGTTTCCCAGAATCTCGGCGCAAAGAAAACCGATCGTCTCAAAAAAGGCTACCACGCCGCACTGATTTTGGATCTCTGCTTTGCCGTTCTTGCATTCGTGGTCATTGAGACCCTGCACACCCAGATCTCCTCGCTGTTCTTGGGCAAGGATGGAACGGCACTGGCTTATCAGGTGTCCGGCGATTACATGAGATGGCTCGGCTACTTCTTCATCTTCATGGGCATCAAGATGGCGACCGACGGCGTCCTGCGCGGGCTTGGCGTCATGCGCCCATTCCTTATTGCCAACATGGTAAACCTTGCGATCCGCCTGTCCGTTGCCCTGATCTGCGCACCGCGTTTCGGCATTGCCTTTGTCTGGCTTGCCGTCCCGGCAGGCTGGCTGGCAAACTTCCTTGTCTCCTATGCGGCGCTCAGAAGATCGTGGCCCGCAGACAACGCAGCTTCCACCCGATAACCTCTGTTTTGGGCAGAGTTTGGAGCTTCGCACGCCTTGATCAAAGCCTCTGACCTCGGTCAGGGGCTTTTTGCTGTGTCATCCACCCGTCCATGCTGGACGGCACAAAATACCCCCGGCAGGCTATCCCTGTGGCAGCCTGCCGGGGGTTTTATCGTGTTATCCTGTCAGAGGCTTTTTGCCTTATGCCTCGTGCTCCGCCCAGTCCTGACTGCGTCCCACGGCCTTGTGCCAGCCCTTGACCAGCTTTTCCCGCTGGGCAGCATCCATCTTGGGCTCAAACAGCTGGTTGCAGCTCCACAGGTGGCTGATCTCCTCCC